>URQO01000123.1 GCA_900550135.1 uncultured Eubacterium sp. | reverse complement strand
ATAATAAACCTCGTTTCCTTATATTTCAAAACTTCCTTTTAGAAGTGCATTAAAAAATCTGTCTTTACAGCCTGGATTTTCAGAATTTAACTTTTTGACAAGTTGTTTTACATATTCGCGTTTTGTATTGCCATCTACCGGACATGGATTTTTGGCAACAGGAATTGTGTATTTTTTTGCAAACCCTATAACATCCATTTCAGGAACGTACATTAAAGGACGAATAACTGTTAAATCCATTTGATCTAAATATGTAACAGGAGAGAAGCAGTGGAATCGTCCCTCATATAACAAAGATAAAAACATAGTTTCTATCATATCATCTTTATGATGCGCGTATGCAATTTTGTTACATCCAAGTTCCTTTGCAAGATTGTTCAGTGCACCCTTACGCATTTTGGCACAAAGAGAGCATGGATTAGCTTCTTTTCGCTTATCAAAAACAATATTTGCAATTTCCGTTGAAACAACATGGTAGTTAACGCCTAAATTATTGCAAAAGTCATTTATTTTTGAAAAGTCCTGTATACCAAAACCAAGGTCTACTGTAATGGCAACAATATCAAATTGATTTGGATAAAATCTTTTCAAACCAGCCAAAGCCTCTAAAAGGGTAAGACTATCTTTTCCACCTGAAATACCAACTGCAATTTTATCATTTGGCATAATCATTTTATAATCATCTACAGCTTTACGCACATAACTATATAATTTTTGAAGTTTCATCAAATATATTCCACCTTATTTATTGTGTTATTTTTTGTTATTAATAGCAGTGTATAATTTACTAATAATTTTTTCTTAAAAAGAATAATAACACAACTATTCGCAAAAGACAAGTTTAACGAAGAACAGATAAAGAAAAATAGTGCAAAAAGCACTATTTTAATACATTATTTATAAGATTATCTAAATATGCAGGATTTGGAGCTTCAAATTCAACATATTGTTTTGTTGTTGGATGAATAAATCCAATGGTTTTTGCATGCAAACATTGGCCCTGTAATTTGTATGGGCATTTATTATGATTGTAAATTTCATCACCTAATAATGGATGATTTATGCTTGCCATATGCACACGTATCTGATGTGTACGACCTGTTTCTAATTGAAATTCACATAAGGAATACTTTGAAAACTGTTTTAGCACTTTATAATGTGTAACTGCATGTTTACCGTTTTTTTCATTAATGGCCATTTCTTTTCGTCTTACAGGATGTCTACCTATCGGAGCATCAATTGTTCCTTCTAGAATATCAAATGTTCCCTGAACTATTCCAATATATTTTCGGGTAATGCTATGTTCTTTTAATTGTGCCGCTATAAAATTATGGCTTACATCATTTTTGCATACAATTAAAGCACCTGTAGTATCTTTGTCAATTCTATGAACAATCCCAGGTCTTAAAACACCATTAATATTGGATAAATGATCCTTACAATGATACATAATGCCGTTAACTAAAGTTCCTGTATAATGTCCGGGAGCCGGATGAACCACAAGATTTTTTGGCTTATTGACAATTAAAACATCATTATCTTCATAAATTATGTCAAGAGGAATGTCTTCTGGAACAATGTTTGCACTAACAGGCTCTGGAATATTTACATTAATTTTGTCATTGCCTTGAACTTTATAATTTGCTTTTACAGTTTTTTCATTAACCAAAATATTTCCATCTTTAATAAGTTTTTGAATATATGTTCTTGATTGGTTACTTAACAGTTCGCTTAAATATTTATCTATTCTTTCATCTGAAAATTCATCGTCAACTAAAAACGTTTGACACATTATTTTAATTACCTCAATTTGTTCTGATTATTTCTTTTATTTATTAATTTATTTCTTTTTAAATGAAATAAGTTTATTAAAGTCTTCTTCATTAATTTTAAAAAGACATATTAAAATTATTACAACACATGAAACTGTTACATAACAGTCAGCTATATTAAATATTGGGAAATTAATCAATTTAAAATAAATGAAATCAATAACATATCCATGTACTAC
>URQO01000122.1 GCA_900550135.1 uncultured Eubacterium sp. | reverse complement strand
CAGCTCCATCACTTATCATAGAATGTCTATTTACAGACTTTATTTCACAGACTCACTGGTGCATTTTGCACCAGTTTTTTATTCTATTCAAATCTTAGTTTTACACTCTTATTGCTTCAACCCCACCTTCATCCATCAAATTCTTATCATACAACAAATCTTTACATTTGCCCTGTGCAAAAAGTTTCCCATCTTTTATAACAATAGCATATTCACAAATCTCGTCTGCAAATGCCAAATCATGGGTTGCTACTAACATAGTATGGGGTAGACTGTTTAAAACATTTATAAGATTACGTCTTGCTTTTGGATCAAGAAAAGCTGTTGGTTCATCCAATAGCATTATTTCAGGTTTCATTGCAAGAACTGTAGCAAGGGCAGCCATTCTTTTTTCACCACCTGACATTTTCAGTGCAGTTTTATTTTTTAGATGTTCTAGGCCAAGAAGTTTTAATCTATCATTTACCCTGTATTCAACTGACTTTTCATCAAGTCCTAAGTTTCGTGGTCCAAAAGCAATATCATCATATATTGATGGCATAAATAATTGATCATCGGGATTTTGAAAAACCATACCTACTTTTTTTCTAATTTCCGATATATTATTTTTTGAAACAGCCATATGGTCTACTTCTATTTTTCCATTGCTGCTAATCAATCCTTCTATTGCAAGAAGCAATGTAGATTTTCCTGCTCCATTTGCACCAATTAATGCAACTTTTTCTCCCTTATTTACTTTAAACGAAATATTGTCAACTGCAACTGTTCCATCCGGATATTCAATTGTGACGTTTTCAATTTTAAGCATATGTTACTCTCTATACTTTCTTTTATTTTGTTATTAAAATTTTAATAAAATAAATTTTTATTTGCCTGTTAATCTATATTTTTATACTCTAAACTTGTTAAATATAATCTCTTTCATAATTATATACTTTACTAATTCATATAATAAATCATATTATAGCAAATATCACTGAAGATACACAACATATCAGCATATATACAACATCTGATATTTTCATTGGAGATTTAAAATTAAAATTGTGATTTTCTCCATATCCACGGCATTTCATTGCATCATATACTCTTTGTGCTCTATCAAGGCTACGCAAAAAAAGATGTCCCACAAATGAACCCATATGTTTTATATGAGGCCATTTATATCCCGGATTTCTTAGTCTATAGGCAGTTATCATTGTGCTTGATTCCTCAACAAGAACTCCAATATATCTGTATATCATTTCGATTAAATTTACAAGGAATATCGGAACATGTACCTTAATTAACTGTTTTGTTAAATCCGTAAATTTGGTAGTTGCTATAAGTAGCAAAACTGCCCAAACTGACAAAACGGTTCTTATTATCAACGTGATGAATGATAAGACTCCTGCCGTCACAACTACAGTGGAAAACAATATAATTTTTTCCCTGTTGAAAATAATGTTACTAATACCTGCAAATAACACAAATGGTAAAGCCACCAAAACTCTCTTTAAAAAAACTGAGTATGGCACTTCAGCCAGGGATGTAACAATAATTGGATAAAAGAAAAATGGAGATAAACTAAACAGGCTGTATTGGTTATTTGTCATAAGACAAACTATATATACTACAGTTACAATAATTTTAACCATTGGATTTATATTATGAATAACTGTATTTTTTTCGCTCAGTTGTTCCAATGAATATATTTCATTTAACTTGCTATGCATGTCAGCCATGTTTTTCTCCATTCAATTTTATTTTTTATGTTTTTTAACTAATGCAATGGTAACACCTACTGCAAGTGCCAGGACAAATGTTACTCCTGCGCCAATTACTCCTGAAAAAGATGTTCCATCTCCATTTTCTAACTTGAAATCATAATCAGGTAACAGTGATGTTTTGCTCTGTATATCTGAGGCTTTTTTGTGTACACTATCTGTATTTTCCAGTTCAGTGCTATTTGTAATCTTCTGTATTGACCATTCCAATCCGTCCGGATTTGATGATGCATAAAGTGATAAGCCTCCACCTACTACAACTGCAAAAATTGC
>URQO01000121.1 GCA_900550135.1 uncultured Eubacterium sp. | reverse complement strand
CATGATGGAAGGCAGTGGAGTCTTGGTTTGCCATTTCGAGGACTGAAAAATTTACTTGGTCTTTACTACTTAAACTTTTTTTGGGTTTTTAGATATGGTTTTAAGATGTACGAACTCAGCAGAATTAATAAAAATACCACATATGTTTTTTGCCCTGTATGTGGTAATATTGTATCAGCTAATGCGCCGGAAGAGGTAAAGGCGGAGGGAGAAGAAAATAAACTTTATCGTACACGCAGGAATAAATGCATTGGTGGATTGAGCCAAGGCATTGCAGAGTTTCTTGATATTTCTGCTGCATGGGTTAAGTTTATGAACTGGATTATTATTCTTACTGGTATATATATTATTATTGCAATGCATATTCCGTTTAAAGAGGATATTGAACAAGGTTTTCGAACTGCGAATAAGCCGTTTGTTAAAGCAGTAAAAGGAAAATGGTTTTTTGGTATCTGTAAGGGTATTTCAAATAAATATGAAATATCTATTGTTTACCTTCGTATTGTTTTCGGAATCATAGCGTTTACTATTATTCCAGGAATTATTTATTTGATTTATGGGTTAACGTGTAAGAGGAAGGAAGAAGATAATGGTTAACTTTCCTGAAGATTGGGGAAAAGGCCATTTGCCTGAAGGATGGGGAAAAAGGTCGGCTTTATCGTCTGAAAAAAACAAAAGTACGGATAATCTTATCAAAAACGTTGAAGAATCAGAACACGATTTTTTAACTGGGGATGAAATCAAAGCTAAATTAGGTTCTGAAATATCTAATTTCAAAAAAACATTAAATACTCATACTGATGTTATTAAAAATAGTGCTAAGTATATTAAAAAAAAGAGTCATAAAGCCAGTAAAGAAAAATTAAAATCAGGCTTTGGAACTATCAAGGATTGCAATATTTCTGATGAGAAACATATAGTGTTATCAACAGAACCAAAGATAGAAGAGAATACACCATCTTTCAATAATTCTGAAAACATATCTATAATTCCAGATAAAATATCTAATAATCCAAGAAATGAAAAAAGTAAGAAACGGTTAATTATAATTATATCGTTTGTTGTGGTAGGGATAATCGCAATTTTAATTGGAATTTTTTTGTTTCTGCATTTTTATAAGAATGACGAAAGTTCTGTTGTATCAGAGACTGAAGCTGTATCTGACATGCAATCGATGGAAGAATCCTCTACTATTGAAGTATTTGTGCCATATCAACTGCAAATTGAAACTCTTGGAGTATTAATTTATAGTGGTCCTAGTTATGATTATTCCATTGTTGATTCAATTCAAGAAGTTGGTTTATATACCATTATTGATGAAGTTCAACAAAGCACAGGGGATGAGATCATTATTTGGGGAAAATTAGAATCAGATAGAGGCTGGATTAATCTGAATGAGGTTAATCGGAATACAACGGAAAATAATTTTTATTATATTTTGCCATATAGTTCTGAACGATTATTGATTGAGGATGATATTCGGAATTTATCAATGGAACAATTAACTTTAGCTAGAAATGAAATCTATGCCAGACATGGCAGAATATTTCAAGATGAAAAAATACGAATATATTTCGAATCTCAATCCTGGTATCATGGTACAATTGCTCCAGAAAATTTTTCTGCAAATTTATTGAGCGAAATTGAGCAAAAAAATATTGATTTTATTAGAACATATGAATTATATTTAGAAAATGAACAAAAGGATTCTTCAATCAAACAGAATGACATCTCGACAGATGAAACGAAAACCTCTTTAACAGAGCCAGAAGCTAAGAATCTTTTAAAAATGTTAATACCATCTGCACAAAAATTACAAGGTCTTATTTTTGGCGGCAGTTTGCCTTATTCACAAAGTGACTATGTGGTTAAAGGAGTAACCACATATTATGCAGTGACGGATCCTAACTATCAAAGTATTGCTGACATTAAAGCCGCTGTAGAATCTGTGTATACAAAGCAAGTTGCGACAGAGCATTTTTATAAAAATAGGATTGATACACTTCATCCTGCATTTATAGAAGAAAATGGAAAACTGTATGTTTCTCCGGGAGGAATTGGGGGGATTCACTTAGATAAAGATACCACACCATTCCCACGCTGACTTTTGCTCAACCGATACAGCCGGAGGGCTGGATAACAAGAAAA
>URQO01000120.1 GCA_900550135.1 uncultured Eubacterium sp. | reverse complement strand
TGTAGGATGTTATCTCTTTTATTTGATCCATCTTCTTCTCATTTAATACATTTAATTCCAGTTGAACCAGATTTTGCTGTAAACTGTTAATTTTTTCTAAATCTTTGGACATAATATAATCCAGAAAATAATATAAACAGGAGCCAGTTGATGAAATGTTCTGATGTTGTGCTTTTACCATTTTTGGAAAAAAGTGTTTAACAAAATTGTTTTTGTCAATAAACAAAAGATATTTGTCTGTAAGAATAAATGAAATAAGAGAGTTTGGCGAAATTAAAATCTCGGGAATATTGATGAAACCGTAAAGAAAATCATTATAACTTTCCAATTTGGAAAAATGATAATCCATAAAAAGTGTTGGAATTTTGGGAATATAATAGTTTATAATGTCAAAATTTGTAGCAAGGTTGGCAGGAATAATGCCTACAAAATCTGATGAAGGGATGCAATCAGTAGGTTTTGAAAGTTCATCTATTTTATAAAACATAAATATTCTCCTTAAAGTGAGGTAAAATTCAATTGTTAATATGGTACTCAAAAAAAATAAGAATAAACCAATTAGCATGAAATAATATAAAAACACATACAAAAAGCACTGAACTACAAGAATAATTTAAAAAGATATAAGTGTAATTTAGAAAAAATAAATTGGGTAATTTTTTAAAACATTGAAAGTACATCTGCACATTAGTATAATAATTAAATAAATTAAAGGGAAAGAAGATGTAAATATGAATAAACAGGAAAAGGTAGTAAAGTTATTAATTGAAAAAGAATATACAATTTCATTTGCAGAAAGCTGTACAGGAGGAAAGGCGGCAGCTGCTATTGTTGATGTGGCAGATGCATCAAAAGTTTTAAATGCAAGTTTTGTAACTTATGCTAATGAAGCAAAGGAAAGGTTTGCCCATGTGTCAAAGGATACTCTTGAAAAACACGGAGCAGTAAGTGAAGAGACAGCTTACGAAATGGCAAGTGGCGTGGCAAAGATGGCAGGAGCAAATGTAGGGGTAGGCATAACAGGAATTGCAGGACCAACAGGAGGAACTAAGGAAAAGCCTGTTGGAACAGTGTGCTTTGGATATTCAATCAATGGAACAGTAAAAACAGAGACAGTGTATTTTGGAAATTTAGGACGAAATAATGTTAGAAATAAAAGTGTTGAACACGTTATGGACATGCTGATAGAAATGATTTGAACAAAAAATTCTTATATGTTAAAATAAAGTTTACGAGTAAATAAAGAAATGAGGTGTAACAATGCCAATTAAAGTAAAAGAAAATTTACCGGCAAGGGACATTTTAGAAAGTGAAAATATATTTGTAATGACAGAGAACAGAGCCATGACTCAGAATATCAGACCACTTAAGGTATTGGTTCTAAATTTGATGCCAACAAAGATTGTTACGGAAACACAGATACTTAGAAAACTATCAAATACACCTTTACAGATAGAAGTAGAATTTTTGCAGACAGTTACATATCAGTCAAAGCATACAGACATGTCACATTTGGATGAATTCTACAAGACATTTGATCAGGTAAAAGAAAAATATTTTGACGGATTGGTTATCACAGGAGCTCCGCTTGATTTTGTAGATTACCAGGACGTGGATTACTGGCAGGAAATATGTGAGATTATGGAGTGGTCCAAAAAGCATGTACATTGTACATTTCATTTATGCTGGGGAGCTTTTGCAGGCCTTTATTATCACTATGGTATTAGAAAAAGAGACAGAGTACCAAAGCTTTCAGGTATTTACAGCCATACTATTTTAAATAAAAAATCACCGTTGTTTAGAGGCTTTGATGATGTATTTTATGCTCCACACTCAAGGGCAACAGAGATTACAAGAGAACAGATACTGGCGTGTCCAAAACTTGAACTTATGGCAGAGTCGAAGGACGCAGGTGTAGCCATTGTCAAATCAGAAGACAGTAGACAAATATTTGTTTTATGCCATTTGGAATATGATGCAGATACTCTTAAATTAGAATACATAAGAGACAAAGAAAAGGGTATGAATCCACAGATACCGGTAAATTATTTCCCTGATGATGACCCAACAAAAGAACCGGTTGTAAACTGGCGCTCGGCAGGTCAACTTCTTTGGACCAACTGGATTAACTACTATGTATACCAGACTACACCGTATGATGTAAACGAAGTAGAGAACGAATAGATTATAAAAGCGGAGG
>URQO01000119.1 GCA_900550135.1 uncultured Eubacterium sp. | reverse complement strand
GCGACCACCGAGATCTACACTCTTTCCCTACACGACGCTCTTCCGATCTCCGGTAAGTCCACCATTGCCTAAAGCAAACAATGACTGTGTAACCTGATATCCTGTATCTCCCGGATCAGACCATGGATTTTGCCAAACACTTACTCTGACTCTTACATGTGCAAACAGTTTGTATGCAAATATGGAAGCTACTGACAACCCGGCAAAACATACAAAGATATAACCTACTTTTCTTGTACCAACATAAATCATAAATACATAAATCATAAAGAATATAAGTGCACTACCTAAATCCCTTGATGCAACCAATATAAGCACGTGTATACCTGCCATAATTGCAGATAAGACTACATTTTTAAAACTTGTTGATTTGCTAAGAAGCCCTGCTATAAAAAATACAAAAATTATCTTAACAAATTCAGATGGTTGAAATGTAAATATCTTTCCAATTGGAATAGCAAGTTTTGCACCATTGTCAGTCTTACCAATGACCAAAACAAGTGCAATCAATGCAATTCCCACAAAGCAATATATCCATGTAAATGATTTCCACAATTCATACTTGCTCATCAGATATGGAACTATCAGCGAAAGCATTGAAACTATTGCTACAATAATAAACTGCTTAACACTGCTTTCAAATTTTAATCTGGCAAGCACGATAAATCCAATTGTTAAAAGCATGCACATATTGCTAAGTATGGCTTTATTTATATTTGGATATATAATAGGAAATATTCCAAGCACTACTATAAGATAACACAATTGTGCACCACCAAGCACAATAACGGCAATGTCATCTACACTTGAATCATGATTCATATATACTGTTGCAATTCCAAGAAAATAAGTTAAAAATATAACTCCATTTTGTCTTTGAAATATACCTGATGCTTTATATGGATTTTTACATCTAAGAGCACTAAAGCATTCCCATACATAAAAAGTCATCAGCAATATAAACAAATATTTAGTTACAACTACCAAAAAAGTATTCATCGTTTTTCTCCATTTTATAAAACTCCTCTTTTGAAATGTCCTCTGGTGGAGTCTGTTTTATCTATTATTTTATTTTTTAAATTTAATGCATCTAAATAATACTTAGTTATTTCTTTAACATCTTTTTCCTTTTCAAATGTAAAGTTCAGTCTAAGATAGGACACATCTAAATTTTCTATATCCTTAATGTAATTAAGCAATGATAGTGGTTTGCAATTATAAATAATATTATAACAATAATCACATACACACTTTGTTTTAAAATCATTGTGTAACCTGTCCTCAAGAACAACTGTTTCACTTTTTTTGTTACATCCACTACATGTATTTATAAGACAATTTGCAGTTGTCATAATAGGAATGTTTCCATATACAATAAACTCTTCATTTTTGCATCCACGTTTTTTTAGTTCTTTATAATTAAGCTCCAATGGAACCGTTGTAACAATATCATTTTCATTATAGAACTCCTTTGTTACTGAATTGTATGCATACACATTATAATCAAAAACGAAATTTTTTTCTACTTTATTTTCTTTTAAATAAAAATATTCCTCCAAGTTTCTAATTAAAAATCCATCAAATAACTGTAATGTATCAGAATATTTTTCACCAAAAACAACGGTGTCATTCTTTCTAAATACATAAGGCATAGCTAAAAATATTTTTTTGTTTTTGCCATGAGCATTATTTATAAATTTAATACTGTTATTATTTAACGCAAATTCTTCAATATACACTGTGTCAATGTGGTCAAAATCAATTACTGACATAAGTTGATTTGTTGTTGATACCAGTACGTTTACCTTTAAATCATGTCTGTTTTCTGTACCTTTTTTGTTATATATTTGTTCGTATTTATTTTGATTATTTTCTATATTATAATCAATGTTTTCTTCTTTATCAGAATTATATTTTATATTACTTATTTCTATCTCATTGTCATTAACACTAAAACTTTCTTCGGCTTTTCTAATATATTTCATATTGATAGTATTCTGAACAAGATCTATAAAATCTCTTCTAAGTTGATTTAGATATCCAATCGGAATAAATAAACCATCATCGAGAACTACTTCAATATTTTCTGCTACAAAATAAGTACCACCTAATTTACTTATCTGTTTTTTTATATCATCTTTAGATGTAGGCTTTTTTTCTGCAATATAAGGAAGTTGCCCTTCTAATTCAATTTTTTCATCATTTATATTTGCTGAAATGCTAATAGGCAAAT
>URQO01000118.1 GCA_900550135.1 uncultured Eubacterium sp. | reverse complement strand
GTGCCGGAATTTCAATTCCACTCCCCCAACGCCCCGCACCATAAAAATATTTCGTCCTCCTATGAAACTACTCATAAAACATTGCCCTGAATAGCAATAACACAATGCCCCATGTACGAAACTTTCGATTTCCACAGAACTATTTTTATGAATTTCTTTAATTTCACTTAATGACAACTCTCTAGGAGTAACTATTCTTGTAACACCTTGATTTTCAAGCCATTTCACAGTATATTTTCCACTTATAATCATCTGGGTGCTTGCATGAATATGAAGTAATGGAAAATACTTTCTAATAAAAAGCATAACGCCTATGTCTTGAACTATTACTGCATCAAGTCCATTTTCATACAATGGCAAAAGATACTTATACAATTTTAGTTTTAACTCATCATCTTTTAATAATGTATTTACCGTAAGGTATATTTTTTTGTCAAATAAATGAGCATAGTTTATAACATCAATTAATTCATCCTCTGAAAGATTTTGTGCATTTGCCCTTGCACCAAACATGTTTCCTGCTGTATATACAGCATCTGCTCCTGCATTAAGTGCTGCTATAACGCTATCATAATTTCCACCGGGTGCCAATAATTCCACCAACATATTATTCTCCTAGTTGTCTATCTCTATAGTAGTAAGAAACGACCAGGTTTTTACACCTGATCGTTTAATTTACTTTTTAAGTTCTGTCTGAAGTTTTATAATTTCTTTTTCAAGATTCTTAATCTTTTCTAAAGCTTCATTCAGTTCTTTTGTTGCTGTATCCGCTTTTGTATCAGATACAATCAACTCATGCTTCAAATCATATACTTCTTTTTCTTTTAATTCTAAATCACCTTCAAGCAAATCTGCCTGTTTCTTGGCTTTAAAATAGTCATTTGCAATATTTATTTCCAGAAGTATTCTCTGCATATCCATGTTTTGCATGCGATAGTTTTCATTTTGTTTAAAATCTAAAATCATATTATTGATATATGTGGCTACCTTCTGTAAATAAGCTTCACTTTCGAAACCACCAATATTATAAATTTTTCCATCAATAATAACGTCTATATAGTTCTTTGATGACATAATTATCTCCTTGTACGCAAAATCATTGAATATGATATCACAAAATCTTTTAAATTAAAAGATAAAATGTATATATCTTAATTCATCAGATTAGATTAATTATTTAACTTTTACACTCTTTGGATTTGACCAAACTGTGTAACCTGTCTTTGTTTTAACTCTTACTCTAACGTATACTTTCTTCTTTGATTTAATTTTCTTTCCCTTTAAAGTAACTGTTCTCTTTTTGCTCTTAACAGTCTTCTTATTAACAAAAGTTTTCTTTAAAGAATATTGGAATTCATATGACTTAGCACCTTTTGTTTTCTTTGCTGTAGCCTTAATTGCATTTTTCTTTGCTTTAAGTGAAGGTGCCTTTGAAGTTGCTGCCTTGTTAGCTGCAATCATCTTAAAGTCTTTTACTTCAATTGTTCCCTTCATATTATTTTCCTTAGGGAAGCTGAAAAGCATTGGTCCAAATGCAAACTTAACACCAATAGTTTTCTTTTTAAACTGAATATTGTCACCAGGAACTGTTACTTTAGCTGTTACAGTTGTATAATCATCATTTCTACTATCTAATGCAATAACAGTGTATTTTATTTTTTCACAATCCTTCTGTGTTGTTGAAAGTACATTCTTTCCTTTATAAGTTGCTTTTAATGATGTTCCAGGAAGTGCAGGATCACCATCTTTCTTATTATTTCTATAGAACTTTACATGAACATGTTTTACATAACACTTTTCACCAGTCTTAACATTATATGTTGTACCATTGTTTCTAGTTTTTGATTCTGTAATTTCTCCAACCAATGTACTCTTTATCTTAAATGATACATTATATGTACGACCTGGTTCTACTTTAACAATTTTAGTTGAAGTAATGCTCCATGGATTGTTTCCTTTTGCTTCCCAGATTATTTTTCCATTTTTATCTTTTTTCTTTGGATTTGGAGCCCATTTTGCACTCCAACCTGTTGAATATACATTCATAAGGAAATTTGATGGTGTATTTGTTGTTATTTTTGAATACTCACCAAATGTTTTTGAAGCATCAATACCTGATTCCTTTGTAACATCAACTCCAACAAACTTCTGTCCATCTTTAATTAAAGATTTTTCCCAAACACCGCCATCTTCTTTGCTGTGAATTGAAAAGTTAGACCATTTAACACCGTTAGAAATGTCTGTACCTTTTTTTACAC
>URQO01000117.1 GCA_900550135.1 uncultured Eubacterium sp. | reverse complement strand
TCTTTAAGCTCTATCCAACAGCCACAGAAAAAGAACTTGCCTATTATGTATCTGGAAATGTGATTGAACCTATCGGCAGGGACTACCTTTATTCTGAACTGGTAAACTCTATCTTTACAAAGGACGGGGACAATGTAAAAGTTAAAGTAGCTGTGAAATTCCTTGATAATCAGACAAAGGCTACGCAGGTATCACAGTATGAGCTTGTACTACATAAGGATAGTAACTGGAAGATTGTAGGATAAATAATGTAAAGCGTGTATTTCATTACAGATTTACACGCTTATACGCAAAATAAGAGATTTAGCACATAATTCAGAAGTATAAGTTTTTCTTGACAAATCTGAAAAAGTGTTTAAAATGTACTTATACAAAAAGTACATTTTGAAATGAGGTAAGATATGGAAATTATTATTAGCAATAATGCTAATAAGCCTATATATGAACAGATAACTTCTCAAATTAAGGCAATGATAATGAGCGAAGAATTGACAGCTGGAGATAGTCTTCCCTCAATGAGAGCTTTGGCAAAGTCGCTTCATGTAAGTGTAATCACAGTTCAAAAGGCTTATGAAGATTTACAGCGTGATGGTTTTATTGAAACTACAATAGGTAGGGGCAGTTTTGTATCTGCTCAAAACAAAGAATTTTATCAAGAAGAACAACAACGCATAGCAGAAGAACATTTGCAAATTGCCGCAGAAATCGGACGTACAAACAATATTTCACTTTCTAAACTACAAGAATTACTAACACTTTTTTACATGGAGGATGAATAATATGGAGTATGCTTTAAAATTATCAAATGTCTGTAAAGAATATGACAGTTCAGAGTTTGCTTTAGATAATGTTACATTTGATTTGCCAACTGGAACAGTTATGGGCTTTGTGGGAGAAAATGGTGCAGGGAAAACAACAACAATCGGATGTATTTTAAATACTCTCAAAAAAGACAAAGGGTCGATAGAGATTTTTGGAAAAGAAATGAATGACAATGATATACATATCCGAGAAAATATAGGTGTAGTATATGACGGCGATAATTTTCCGAATTATCTGTCGGCAAAACAACTTTCAAATATTATGGCAGGAATTTATAAACAATGGGATATTACTTTGTTTAATAAATATTTAGAAATATTTTCCTTAAATAGTAACCAAAAAATTTCAAAATACTCTAAAGGTATGACAATGAAACTAGCAATCGCTGTTGCATTATCTCACCACCCGAACTTGCTTATTCTTGACGAAGCAACCAGCGGATTAGACCCTGTAATGCGTGAGGAAATATTAGATATTTTTTTAGAATTTGTAGAAAATGAAAATCATTCAATACTTTTATCTTCTCATATTACTAGCGACTTAGAGAGAATTGCTGATTATATTACTTTTATCCATAAAGGCAAGATTATTCTTACTGAAACAAAAGATAATCTCATTTACAATTATGCAATTTTGAGATGTTCTGATAAGAATTTTTTATCTTTGGATAAAGAAGATATAGTGGCTTACCGTAAAAGAGATTATCAGATAGATGTTTTGGTTTCTGATATTGAAAAAGCCAGAAGAAAATATCCAAAAATTATTATTGACCATACAACGATTGATGAAATTATGTTGTTGTTAGTAAAGGGGGAAAATTGATGAAAGGACTTTTGAAAAACAATTTTATTGGGGTAATCGAAAATCTAAAACTTTTATTCCCTCTTGCTATTATATTTGGAATTATTGTTTCAATCACGGGTAATGCTTCCTTATTAAGTATTTATTCTCTATCTATTACACCGATACTTTTGTTATTGGTTGTTTTATGTATGAGAAAAGAAACTTTATCGAAATGGGATAAATACAAGATTTCATTGCCAGTTAGGAGAAACGATATTGTTAAAAGTTACTATACCATTCACTTGTGTTGGTGTATAGGTGGAATGGCAATCGTTACATTCTTCATGTTTCTTACAGTTATCATACACGGCAATCAATATTTTTATTATGGCTTTCGAGATGCGGTTACACTTATTTTAGGCGGTGGTATCTTGGCGATTTTTATTGGTTCATTTTTTTATCCACTCTATTATTTTTTTGGCGTGGAAAAAATTGAAATTACTGCAATCATAAGTTTGGTTGTTTCTGTTGCTGTTATTGTTGGAATAAGCCTTCTAATAAATGTATTCATTGGTGGAAATGTGTCTGATACGACATATTATATAAGTTTAATAGTAATTGCAATTATTACTTGCTTCACTTTTGTATGTTCCTATTTTTTATCAGCATTTATTTTTCGTGCAAAAGAGTTTTAGTTTTATGACTAAGGGCAAAGGTAATTTATAGAGGTGTATATGATAAGACTTAAAAAACGAGATATAAAAAAAGCATTGAAAGCAGGTGCAAAGGCTGGCGGTGTATCATTGGCTGATGTTCGGGCTGATATAGAAGCGACGATTGATGAAGCTATGAACAGCACCGACCCAAAAGTACAGGCAAATTTCAAAAAGTATTTTGGAAATAAACGCCCTACACCAGAAGAATATATTTA
>URQO01000116.1 GCA_900550135.1 uncultured Eubacterium sp. | reverse complement strand
GACCACCGAGATCTACACTCTTTCCCTACACGACGCTCTTCCGATCTTCTGATATAAATTTTTGCACTGTCGGCAAACATAAATACCTCCTTCTGATCTGAAAAAAGCTCCATACAATCCGTATGGAGCTTCTTTATAATTATTCGTTAATTGTTCTCGGGTAAACAGAAACCTGCTTTTTGTCTCTGCCCTTTCTTTCAAACTTTACGACGCCGTCAACCATAGCGAATAATGTATCATCTCCACCGCGTCCTACGTTCACACCTGGATGAATCTTGGTTCCGCGCTGTCTGTAAAGAATGTTGCCAGCTAATACGAACTGTCCGTCTGCTCTCTTCGCACCAAGTCTCTTAGACTCAGAATCACGACCGTTCTTTGTGGAACCAACACCTTTTTTATGAGCGAATAACTGAAGGTTCATCTTCATCATAGCTATACCTCCTTATAATCTAATGTTATAAACTCTTTATATTCGTTCTCAATTTGCTCCAGTCCTAAGACTAAAGACTTAATTAATAGTTCAGCTTCATCGCTAATAGTGTTTGTAAATTCAAAATCAATTATACCACTGTCTTCATGTTCAAATTGTGAATACTCATCAGTAGTAAATCTTTCTATTGAATTTATAAAATTGATAGCAAGAACTGAAACTCCTGCACAAACAATATCGCTACCTGCTTCACTATAACCAGCATGACCTTCCATAGTAAAACCAACATATGTATTGTTTCTGCAATAAACTGTTATATGTGTCATGACATTCACCTAATTAAGCATTAATTTTGTCAATCTTAACTTCAGTATACTGCTGTCTATGACCATTCTTTTTATGATAACCAGTTTTTCTCTTATACTTGTAAACGATAACCTTTTTAGCCTTACCATCTCCAACTACAGTAGCTTCAACGTTAGCTCCTTCAACTGTTGGATTTCCAACTTTACCGTCAACATAAAGAACCTGATCAAATGTAAACTTTGAACCAGCTTCAGCGCCTAACTTTTCTACTTTGATAGTTTCGCCTTCTGAAACTTTGTACTGTTTACCACCTGTTGCTATAATTGCGTACATATGGGCACCTCCTATTACTCATTACTCGCCAGTTTCGGTGATTGATTAATCAATACTTATAACCACACTGAGCGGCATACCGTAGTATAATAACATAGGTAAAATGTTATGTCAATCTTTTTTATAATATTATACATTGCTTTTTATTATTTTATAGTAATTAGCTTTTTAAAATAATAAATATATAATTTTATCTTAACTTATCTTTATAGTTTCATCATCTGATACAGGAATAACAAGACATGTCTCTCCGTCAATCTCTTCTTTTCTAATTAAAGATTTTTTCGTATCATTTACTTTGATAACTATATCATCTGTAACATTTGTTACTTCTTCGATTTTTCTGTTTAACTCTTTTATTTCTTCTTTAAGAAATACTTTTTCATTGTTGTCCTTTACAACTTTTGCTGCCTTGTTAGTAACTAAATCTTCCAGTCGTGGCAATTCCTCTTCTTTTAAATTGGCAATATAGTTATTACTGATTTCATCAGCAGCAGATTTTGATATTCCGGCATATTCTAATGCATCTGCAACATGTTCCTTGCTTACCTGTATTTCTTCAGGTTCACTTTCTGATAATTGAGCAAGTTCTATATTGGCAGACTCCATAATATCTTTGACTAATTCAACATCTGTAGCTTCTGCCACCATTTCTGTGAGCATTTCCTGCTTTTGGGCAAAAGTTTGTTTCTGTCTACATCCTAAAATTTCAGTAATCAGTTCCTGATGGGGATTTTTAGAATCGGCTGTATACATAAATGTTGAATGTATGTCTGTAGTTCTTTCAATAAAAGCCGGAAATACGAAACCTGTTTCAGGCATACCTACCATCCACTCTCTGTTTAATGTACTAATCTGCTGTTTTGTTTTGTTATAACCAAGTCCTGGTTTTGTCAGAATCATTGGACAAATAGCACAGATTATATATTCATAAACTTCTTCTGATTCATCTAATGCGTTGTTATCAGATGTTTTTGTCATTACATCATATCTGTCATGAAACAGTAATATTAAATAATTTCCAACTGAATCATATTTTTCAATAATCATGTCATAAAAGAAATCAAGCAAGCCTTCATCTTCCAAGGCACTTTTCTTAAGTCCCATCAAAAACTGCTGATGTCCACCAGGCTTTTCTTCATCCAATGGAAAATCAAGCTGTAACATATTATTTCCAATATTTGTAGATAAAACCTTTTTTGCAATATCCATATATTTAAAGTATTCATCATCTTCCAATCCTAAGAATGGCTGACTAAACTTTGTAACTTTATTTTTTTGATTGGTTTTGTTAAAATAATAACAGAAAAAACAAAACAGTTCTGTTGCAAAAGTCACAAATAGAGAGATATAATAAAAAAAAGGGGGAAATTTCAGATGACAAGTAATACACTTTTTACAGATATTCTTCCCGAAGAACAGGAAAGAATGCGCGTTTGTTTCAAGGCAAGGGAAGCAGTGTTTCAAAATGGGGAAACGGTG
>URQO01000115.1 GCA_900550135.1 uncultured Eubacterium sp. | reverse complement strand
GCGACCACCGAGATCTACACTCTTTCCCTACACGACGCTCTTCCGATCTTTAGTGGTTCCTTTTAACAATCACAGAGGCTCCGGCAACAGGATTAGGCTAATAGGTCTGATTCTTTTGAATCATAATTTGTGTTCCATGATATTGAAAGAATTACTCTGATTTTCATAATAACTTCTTATTCAATGAAACAAGCAGGCTCACACATCTTTGTGTTTTCAATGTTTAAAATGATATTAGTTCTAAAAGAACTATGGTATTTTTAGCTTTAATACATTTTGATACAACTTCATAACAATATGATTTTCAATAAATTAAATAAGTAAAATATATTATGCAATAATTACTTAAAATACACAAGTCTCTTTAAATTACTTCTGTTAACAAATTAGCAGAAGTACGACCATGTTTTTTATTTATCTATTTTTATATAGTTACATATTTCCAATGGATACATTATTCTGATAAACAGAATAATACCTGTGTAATACCAAAAGAGTAAAATGTTAAAAAAGAAACTTCTACGTATTTTTTTTAGAAAAATAACAGTACAACGGAAAATTTTCATATCTTTGACACCGATATGAAATGTGCAGAGTTCTTTTAGAACTAATTACAAACACAGATAAACTTTATACGCAAAAGCTAAAAACTCTAACATTTTGTATACATGATGTAGAAAAGCGATAACAAGCGCCATCATTTTAATTAAAAGAGCATTCTTTCAATTAAATATAAGACACAAATTATGTTGAAAAATTTCAAACCTATCAGCTTAATCTTGCTGGCAGGTGCCACTTGTTTCCCAGCAAGTATATTTGCAGAAACAATGCCCTCCAAGCAAGGTATGAACATTTCCCAGCAGAACGGAAAAGTTACAGGTACTGTGGTAGATGATCTAGGGCCTGTTGCCGGAGCATCGGTCGTAGTGAAAGGAACAACCAATGGAAACATTACCGACATGGATGGTAATTTCACATTGGAAGGTGTAAAAAATGGAGACATCATTCAGATCTCTTTCATTGGTTACACAACTCAAGAAATCAAATACACAGGACAATCCACTCTTCAAATCAAATTAGCGGAAGACACTCAAAAACTGGAAGAAGTCGTAGTCGTTGGCTATGGCGTACAAAAGAAGGTAAACCTGACCGGCGCTGTAGGGATTGCAGATAGCGAAATTCTGGAAGATCGTCCGATCGGAAACATTGCACAAGGTTTGCAAGGAGCTATTCCAAACTTGAATATTGATTTCGCCAGTGGTAATCCAAATGCAGCTACTACATTTAATGTACGTGGTGCAACTTCACTGAATGGAGGACAAGCACTATTGTTAGTCGACGGAGTCGAAACATCAGACTTGTCTTTGCTTAACCCACAAGATATCGAAAGCGTATCAGTATTAAAAGATGCTGCCTCTGCTTCTATTTATGGTGCCCGTGCCGCTTTTGGCGTTGTATTGATCACAACTAAAAAAGGGAAAAAAGAACAAAAAGTTCAAATCAACTACAATAACAACTTTTCTTGGTCGATGGCCTCTCGCTTACCGGATGGTGTTTCTTCCGATAAGTGGATTCGTGCCATGAATCAGGCAAACGTGAACAATGGCAGCGGACAGTATTTCAAAGATGAGCACGTTCAGGCTGTAGATGATTTCATTGCGGGGAGAGGTCTTTCTGCATTTTATACAACAGACAATTCAATAACTGCTGCCGGACAATGGGCTTATGCTGGGAACACCGATTGGTTCGACGTAATGTACAAACCGTCATTCATGCAACAACATAATGCAAGTATCAGCGGTGGTTCAGACAAGACGACTTACTACGGCTCTATTGGTTATAAAGGACAAGATGGTATTTTGCAATATGGTACGGATAAATACAAACGTATTAATATGTCTTTCAACTTTTCCACTCAGATTACAAAATGGTTGGAAGTAACTTTCCGTACAAAATATAACCGCAATACAAGTGATTATCCCTACACCAGCAATTTTAATTTAGGAAACATTTTTTACGAAATCTATCGTGGATTCCCAACTATTCCTGTTTACCTGCCAGATGGTAATAATTTTGCTGGTATAGCAGGTAGCAACTTCAACTATAACTTTGCTGGTTTATTAGATGGAGCTGGGCGAGACAAAACCAACTCGGATGACTTTTGGTACACTGCCGCCTTTAATCTGACACCGTTAGCCGGTTTATCAATCAAGGGAGATTATACCGGAAACAAATTCTATCAAGATCAAACCCAGCACGGCAAGATACTGTATCAGACAATGCCAGAAGAAAGTACGTTATCTCCGCTATCCGTTGGTACACCTGGAGGTGTAACAAAAGCTAATTACGGAGATACTTATCAAGCATTGAACTTATGGGCTGACTACAAGAAGTCATTCAATGACAAGCACAATTTAGGTGTAATGGTCGGTTACAACCAAGAAAGCAAAAAGACGACTAAATTAAGCGTAAGCACTAGTAATCTATTTGATAACAATTTCCCTGTCACCGATTTGGCCAGTACTTATAACATGCCAAGTGAAGAAGCAACAATCTGGGCTGTACAGGGTGCGTTCTTCCGTTTGAATTATGATTACATGCAAAAATATTTACTTGAGGTAAATGGTCGCTATGAC
>URQO01000114.1 GCA_900550135.1 uncultured Eubacterium sp. | reverse complement strand
TTTTTGATGAACCATTTTCAGGACTTGATCCTGTCCAAATGAAACTTTTAGAAAATGTAATAGTGGAGTTTCACAAGAAAGAAAAAGGAATTTACATTATTTCAAGCCATGATATAGAGTGTTTACAAAATGTTTGTGACAAGTGTCTTTTGTTACATAACGGACAAATTAGAGAAATCAATATGGAGGAAGTTGACAGAGAGGAAATAGCAAAAATTTTATCTGAAGGGGAGTAAGTATGTATCAGTTGCTTTTGAAACAGAGATTCAAATTTGCAGTTAGAATGGTCAAACGAAATATAGGTGCTTATCTTATACTGATTGCTATTGTGCCATGTATTCTTATATTGCAATCTATGATTCAGAAAAACTATGGAATGGATATTGCTGTTTTTATACCATATGGTATTCTCTGTTTCTTGTTTATGAATTTGTTTGGAACAATACCAAGAATGCGTATTTCTCCTGAAACTTATATTTGGAAAATAGAAAAAACATATATTTGGAGAGTGAAGAAGATAGGAAAAAGCATGGTACTGACGTTGAGTGTTGCGTTGATTTTATTTTGGGCTTTTCCAATGGAGGGAATGGTCTTAAGACAGTTTATTGTGGCTATGCTTTGTAACCCAATTGTCAATATGCATACGGTTTTATCAACACAATATAAATATCGGGATATTATGAATATATGTATGTTGGCAGTAGTAATGATTTGTTTTTTTTATGGAAGTGTATTTGTTACCAGTATATTATTGATCATTTACGGATTATATTTTATTTTATATCCTTATTTTAGCTATCAAGCAATTATCCCGTTCTTTCAACAATATAATCAGATGTTATATGGATTTTTGAATAGAGAATATGATACAGTTTTGCAAACGCAGGATGAAGTGTTCTTCCAAAATAATCAGAAAGAAATGAAAGGACTGATGAAGAAATATTATGGCAGCCGCTATCGTTTTTTGATGGTTTATGAGGTGGTTAGTATTGTCAGAAGAAAGAAACAGATTATGTATCAGTATTTTGCGATTGTTTTAATCACAATGTTATTATCGCAGATAGACGGAAAATATATTGAGTATGTATTATTGTTTTCTATATTGATATTAGGACAGAATGTTGTCAGCTATAATGTGCAAAATGAATTACGTTTAGTTAAAAAAGGATTTCCGCTCAGATATTCTTTAAAAGAAAAATTACAATGCAAGTCAGTTATTGGAATGTTCTTGTTGTTACTCCCGATGCTCTGTTATTGGATAGCGTATAAATTTGAATTATTTAGTATTCTCCTTTGGATATGGATGCCGATTCAGAGTATTATAATATATACAGCAAAGAACCGACTGCAAAGGTTACTATATATACTTCCGTTTTATATTTTGTCATTGTTATCTATGAGAGTATGGCAGATGTTTTTTTAACAATAAGATTATTGATTTTCTAAGCAAAACCGCTTATAATTTGAGTCGGTACATATTGCTATTATCCACAGTTACAGGGCGTGTGTTATCAATGCCGATAACAAAATGATAACATTAGCCTGTATAGGCAGGATAATATGGACAAATCAAAGAATTAAAAGAAAGGCAAATACGATAGCAAATAATCTCTAAACAAAATTGATTAGTAGTTGTCGAGTTTGAGTAGCGGACTAAATTGCGAAAAAGCCCATAAATAAAGGCTTTGCGGGCTGTCTGGATGTTCCGGTGGAGTGCAAATGGAGTTAAAAAATATTTTTTTTCTTTGTTTTCTTTCCGGAGTTATCTGAAATTTTCGCAAAAAGTAACTATGCTCAGAAAATATAATTAGTGTGAATATGAAGAACAGTTTGTTTTGATGGAAATATTTTCCGTCAGGGCAGACTGTTTTTTTATACCCTTTTTTAATGATATAAACTCCATGGTTCAGCGATAACACATATGGAAACTGTGAAATTAAAATAATTTGCTAAATTTCGGAAAATGATGTCCGATTTTGCATCTGCCAGTACAGAGTATATGAAGAGATAAATATTCAAAACACAGGAGGTACTGATTATGCAGAACAAATTATTTTTAAAGGCAGCCGATATATGTGAACTTCTGGAAGTAAAACAGACATCGGCTTATGAGATCATCGGAAATCTGAACAAGGAACTGGAAGAACAGGGCTACCTGACGCTTAGAGGAAAAGTTCCGACAAAGTATTTTGTGAAGCGTTTCTACGGTGTGGAAGATACTTGTGAGATTCCACAGGAAGAGGGAAAGGAATGGTTTCATGCGTAAGAGGAAAATGTATTTATCAGTGGAAGACATTGCCGAACTCTTTGAGTTATCAGTTTCTTTTGCTTACCGGGTGGTGGAAAGAATGAATGCAGATCTGGCAAGTAAGAACTATTATGTGATTCTCGGTCGGGTACCAACCCGTTATGTAGAGGACAAGATCTATGGTCTGGAACACGTTGAGCAGTATTTGAAGGAGGATAAAGCGGTATGAGTATGATGCAGGAAAAAATGTATATGGATGTGGATGATGTGTGTGCAATTCTTGGAGTTTCAAAAACTTATGCATATAGTCTGATGCGAGAATACAACAAAGAATTGAAGGCAAAAGGCTATATTGTAGTAGCTGGAAAAATCTCTACGAAATTCCTGGCAGAAAAGATTTATGGCATGAAAGTCGAGGATTAGCAATGGGGGTTTACAAAGAAGGAAAAAACTGGAAAGTACAGGTCTAT
>URQO01000113.1 GCA_900550135.1 uncultured Eubacterium sp. | reverse complement strand
TATAAGCGTGGGTTCATCATATTTGGTGTGGTATCTTTAACTATGGGAAACTCCACGTTCCCACTTTGAGACACTCTGCGCTGTAATTCCAAGATATCCCGCCACATCTTCTTGCGTTAAATTCTTTAATATTCGATACTTTTTTAAGTTTTCTGGTAAGAATATCATTTTCTCCTCCTATAGAATGTTCTAAAAAAATCATATCATTTAAACAATATTATTCAATAACGCATTAGTTGTGTATTATTCAACCTTATAGTTTTTAATTCTTGCGTTTTGTTACATAGTACTTGCATTTCATCGCCTTTGGGGAACATTTTGTATTGTTATTATATAGAAATGTTTCTCAATAATTAATATTTTATATGTAGCAAGAGGGACCCATTAACATTTAATCGTCCCTCTTGTCTTTAATTATACAAAAATTTCATTAAAAATTTTGATTATTCTTCACTTTTTATTGCCACCACAGTAAATACTGCTTTTTCCTGCTTTTGTGTCAATGGCTTTAGCATTCCTATTTCAAGCATTCTTTCAATTATATAAGGAATCAATTCCGCCCATGTAAATGAATTACTGTTATTGTATCTGACTAATTTTTCTAAATGCTCAGGATACTTTGACTTGTTTACTTCATAAAGTTTTTCATCTACCCTTTTCCCTTCATCCAATACAACTCGTGGAATATCTATATACCTTTCCACAAAATTATTTATAGTTGTAACTAAATTTTCTTCTTTTACATTTATTACTGTAACCTGATTTTCTCCATCAGCAACATATCCCTTTGCTGATAAATTTGAATAACTACTTACACTTATTTTTTCCTTATTACAACCATTTGATATATACGAATACAAATCCTCCCAATCTTCCTGTGTATTGCTTCGCCAGTCTATTTTTCTATCACTGTACACGCAATTATACTGTTTGCTTTGAAGTACCTGCTTCTTATCTTTCCATACCTGATCATACATATAACCACAACCTACATATTTATCATCTGACTTCTGCCTTGTACAATCATCTGTTACAGTAGCATACGCAATAAAATGTCCTCCATCCGGTCTTTTTACTGCAAATTCTTCCCAATTTTCCCAGTCATTTCCAAAAGAACTTAGCGCCATCATTACCAAATTGTACTTAAGATAATTTTTGTCATTATTGGGACATATCATTCCCCAATTATCCTCTGCTTTATCAAATTTTTCAAATAAATCATTGAAAAATTTCTCACATAAAAATTTTGCTGCTTCTTTCTTAATATCACATTCTTCTGAAAAATCTTCCCTGCTATCTGTTATGTACATATTTGTCAAATATTTAGAATTTTTTGAGTTGTCAACCTTATCAATATATCCCCATTCTACAAGTTTTCTTAACTCTCCTTCCACATAAGCAATTGGAATATCCAATTCTTTTGCAATGTCAGTTATCGTTTTCGCCTGATAGTAACAACTCCATGCAATATTCTGCTTAAGTCTTGAATCAAACATATCCTTTGTATCACCGTTTTTTCCTGGACTCCCACTATGTCCCATATTAATAAAATATATCGGGTTTACACTTAAATTACTGCTTTTAACCATATCAATTTTCTCCTTTAATCCACTTCTGATGTCGGATAAATGCCATTTTACAGTTCCAACAGAAATATTAAGTTCATTTGCAATATCCATTACTGACATTTCCTTGTAGTATTTCATATATGTAATTACTCTTTGTCTGTTGGATAACATCCCAATTTCTTTTCTCAGTTTTTTGTATGTTTCTCCATTTTCAATACTATCAAAACCACTTTCAGTCACTGGATATTCTATTTTTAGAATGTCTATGTGTTTATTCATATTTTCTCTATCAATAAATTTTGCATATACATTACTCGCTATTCTATATACATATCCTTCTATATTTACAATATTATCTTTCTTAAGAAAAGATTTATATATCTCTAATACAATATTAGAAGCAAGTTCTTCTGCATCCGCAATATTTCTCATTTTAGACATCGCAAATCCAAATATCTTCTGCTGATATTCAACTATTAATTTGTCTGCATTTATCTTATTCACTATCTACCTCCACGATAAACAAATGTGCACTTTTTGTTTTCATTAATATAGTGTATTAAATTTTAAATTTGGTTTGGTATGAATTTGTCAAATTGTTTTCATAAATCTACCAAATTTCTTTTCCGTCTCCCAAAAGAATTAATTTTATAATTCTTGTATTTCGTTATATAGCACTGACATTGCATCTTCTTTGGGGAACATTTTGTATTGTGATAATGAAGAAATGCCCCCCCATAATTAATATTTTTGTATGCAACAAGAACCTACAATGAGTCCAACTTAAATTGTAAACATATACGTTCACAATTTTCTCTCTTGAAATTTTCATATAATAAGAGTCTCTAAGTTATTTAAACTCAAAGGCTCTCTTTTTTATATAACTTTATGCAAGTTCAGTTTTCTTCACCGCAATAATCACTTTCACTTCTATGTCCTTACCTGTAGCTGATGCTATCTGCTCTGCTGCGAGCCTACATATTAAGAATAATCTGAATTGCTGTTGATACACGAATATATATTTAGCATTTTGTTTTCTTCTTCAATGCATTCGCTCCCCTCTACTGTGGTAAAATCAAAGTTGGATTTTTCAACAGCGTTGCAATAACCGGGGTATATTTAGACACTCCATAGTCTTCAACAATACTGGTTATTCTAGCCCCTGCATCCTTTGATGAAGCCCCACATAAGAAAACCCTTTCAGCAGCAGTTCCATAATCCAACACTATAAATCGATCATGAAATATACCGCCTGTCTTTTTCATTGATATTTTTACGGATGGATATTCTTTGCAAAAATCCGTAA
>URQO01000112.1 GCA_900550135.1 uncultured Eubacterium sp. | reverse complement strand
TCGCATGAACGAATGGTCCTATTTCTTTTAGGGACTTATTTCACAGCCCCTTTCTAACGCATAAAGCTATAGAGAAAATACCCTCATTTATGAGGAGAAACGAAAAACAATTAAATATGAAAATGTGCAAAAATGTTGAAAAATAAAGGCTTATCGCCTTGAATCCGTTGGCACGAAAGGAGATAAAAAATGGTCAAAATACTATTTATATGTCACGGCAACGTTTAAAGTATGGCGAGAAAGACTTGATTTTGTAGGATTTTCTAGATAGAAACAAATAATTTACACCTTTGGAAGATCGAATCGGAATAATTAAAAAAGTTGTCATAATTCAGTTGGTCAAAAAATAATACTACACTCAAAATTAATTAAAAAATCAATCGTAAAAAAATACGATTGATTTTTTATGCATTTTTGCATATAATATAATCATTATGATTGGAAAGGGAATGATTACTATGCGTGAAACAAGAATATTAGAATTCAAGGAAACGATTACGAATACTTTTTTGAAAACAGTTAGTGCCTTTTCGAATTACAATGGTGGAACAATTCTTTTTGGGGTTGATGATAATGGAAATGTGAAAGGATTGCCAGATGTAAAACAGGCCTGTCTGGATATCGAAAATAAAATCAATGACAGTATATCACCTCAACCAAACTATACACTTGAAATACAGAACAATGACCAGACGATAAAACTTACTGTAAAAAGTGGTCTTCAAAAACCGTATTTATATAAATCAAAAGCATACAAACGAAATGATACAGCAACGATAGAGGTAGATACATTGGAATTTTCAAGGCTTGTATTAGATGGAAAAAATATTAGCTTCGAAGAATTACCTTGTAAAGATCAGGAGCTATCTTTTAAAATTTTACAGTGTAAACTGAAAGAAAATATTTACATTGAAACTTTCAATCAAGATACTTTAAAGACATTGAACCTGTATGACAATATAAATGGTTATAATAATGCAGCGGGACTTTTGGCAGATAAAAATCATTTTTCAGGAATTGATATTGTTAAGTTCGGTGAGAATATCAGTATTATTCAAAAAAGAGTAACGTTTGAACATATATCGGTTTTAGAAATATATGAAAAAGCACTTGCTGTATTTAGAGATTATTACCAATATGAAGTAATACAGGGAGCTGACAGAAAGATGGTAGAGAAAATACCGGAAGCAGCTTTCAGAGAAGCAATTGCAAATGCTTTGATTCATAGGGTATGGGATATTAATTCACACATCAGAGTTTCTATGTTTGATGATAGAATAGAAGTAGTGTCTCCTGGTGGATTGCCGGCTGGAATAACGGCAGAAGAATATTTATCAGGTAAACTATCTATTTTAAGAAATAGAAATCTTGCAAATGTATTTTACAGACTGGGATTGGTAGAGATATTTGGAACAGGAATTACACGAATCAAACAACTGTATGAAGAGAGTTTGATAAAACCAGAATTTGAAGTGTCAGAAAATGCTATAAAAATTGTATTACCGATATTTGAAACGAATGTCAATTTAACCGAAGACGAAAAAGTGATTTACAAATTTTTAAGCAAGACGATGCTGAAACCAATAAGTGAAATTGCACCATATGTCCCATTTGGCAAATCAAAAACAACACAATTACTGAAAGCTATGGAGAAAAAGGGTGTGATTGCAGTTGAAGGAAAAGGCAGAGGAACAAAATATATCATTAAGTGATTGAGAACATAGAGGGTTCAAATTACACAATCTTTCAATAACACAAGGAGAAAATCATATGATAAAAATTTTATTTTTATGCCACAGCAGGGTGAACGGACTACCGAATGTGTAGGTAAAAGTGCCGCAGAACTGGGCATAGTACGGCAGTCATAGTGCCACGGAACTACTGAAGGACTACTTCTCAGGCGAGTTAAAGTGGATTGTGTAGAAGTAATCGTTAAGAGAGCATATATGTGAACCCCTTGGGAAAATCGTTAATAGAGTTCTACGGGGAGACTACTACAGGTGAAAGTTAAGTGAATATTTGAGAGAGGACGTCCTGCAAGTGTGGGGCGTTTTTGTTTGTGATCTAGTGGAGAAAGCTATTAAGGTATATGATAAGAAATGAGAATTATTATTGAAGTTGTTGAAAAATAATAAAAAGATGGTATAATTATAAATAAACAAATTTATATATTTATATGAGGGATAGATATGGGATTTGGCTCTTATTTTAGAGATCTGAGAATAGAAAAGCAGATTACTCAGAAGCAGATAGCTGATGTTATTAAGAAAAAGCCTATGCTAGTGAGTAATGTTGAAAATGGTAAAAATGGTCCGTTTTCGGACAATGATTTGAAGAAAATAGTCTCTTTTTTGGAATTATCAAAGGATGAAGAAAGACAGTTATATAAGGAAGCCGCAAAGGCGAGAGGAAAGCTACCACAGGAAATGCAAGCATATATCATAAAAAACGACGAAGCGTATTACCTGCTCGAAATACTTGCAAGAAACGAGCTTGGAAGCGAGTCTTTGTCTCAAATAATACAAATGGTGGAGGAGCAGATATTATGTTAAAAACAATTGATTTGTTTGCGGGAGCCGGTGGGCTTAGTTATGGGTTTGAGTCAACAAGAGAGTTCTTGATTGTAGCTGCAGCAGAGAATAATAAAAATGCTAGAAAAACATATGTTGAAAATCATAAAGGACGTAATGATATCAGATTGATTCCTGATGTTAGAGACTATGATTTTTCGGCTCTTGCATCTGAATTTGACGGGATAGATGTGGTTATAGGAGGTCCGCCGTGTCAAGGATTTTCAAATGCAAATAGACAGAAGAATCATATTATAAGCATGAATAATTCTCTGGTAAAAGAGTATTTCCGTGCTGTTAAGGAAATCCGGCCCAAAGCTTT
>URQO01000111.1 GCA_900550135.1 uncultured Eubacterium sp. | reverse complement strand
TTTAGCTGCTGTTATTGCATTAATCCATGACGTTTTAATCGTAGTTGGTTTCTATGCATTATCAAGAGTTACAGTTGGTACAACATTTATTGCCTGCCTGCTTACAATTGTAGGTTACTCAATTAACGCTACAATCGTTATTTTCGATAGAATCAGAGAAAATAAGGCAGTAATGAAACGTGAAGATACAATGATTGATATAATTGATCAGAGTATTACGCAGACACTTACAAGAAGTATTTACACTTCACTTACAACATTCGTTATGGTATTTATGATTTTCGTAATGGGTGTTACATCAATTAGAGAATTTACATTGCCATTGATGGTAGGTATTGTTGCCGGTGCATATTCATCAGTATTTATTACAGGTGCTTTATGGTACATTATGAAAGGTAAAAAATACGACAAATAATTAATGTCAATATCTAGCGGTATCATCTTAAGGTGGTACCGCTATTCTTTCTTTTAATGGCAAAAAAAGGTGAGAAAATGAAGGAAAAATGGTATCTGCAAACGAAAAAGGCAGATTTTAATAATATAGCAGAAAAATATAATATAAGTCCTATAGTTTCAAGAATAATAAGAAACAGGGATATAGTAGATGACAGTGACATTAATAATTACTTAAATGGTACTATTGATGAACTGAACTCTCCGTGGCTGTTTAAAGATATGGACAAAGCTGTAGATATATTGAAAATTAAAATAAGTCAGGAAAATAAAATCAGAATTATATGTGATTATGATGTAGATGGCATATGCTCAGGTTTTATTTTACATCAGTGTCTTTTAAATCTTGGAGCAAATGTTGACATAGTGATACCTCATAGAATAAAAGATGGATATGGCATTAACGAAAGATTAATAAAAGAGGCATCAGAAGATTGTGTTGATACAATACTTACATGTGACAATGGAATAGCTGCCATAGATCAGGTAAAATACGCAAAAGAACTTGGAATGACAGTGGTAATTACAGATCATCATGAAGTAGTATATAAAGAAGAAAATGGCGAAAGAAAATATATTTTACCAGATGCAGATGCTGTAGTTAATCACAAACAAAAAGACTGTGGTTATCCTTTTAAGGAACTTTGTGGAGCCATGGTTGCTTATCAATTGATGAGTGCGTTGTATGACTTAATGTCAGAAGGAAGCATGTATATAAAAAAAATGCTACCATATGCTGCAATGGCAACAGTGTGTGATGTTGTGGAATTACAGGGAGAAAACAGAATTGTTGTAAAAGAAGGCATAAAAATGCTTAAAACATGCAATGATGTAGGGATTAATGCGTTAATTGAACAGTGCAACATAAACAAAAATGCAATAGACTCATATCATTTTGGCTTTATAATCGGACCGTGCTTAAATGCAAGTGGAAGACTTGAAACGGCAAAAATAGCCATTAAGCTTTTGGAAGAGCAGAATAAGGAAGCAGCAAAAGAACTTGCCGAAAAATTAAGAAAACTAAACGAAGAAAGAAAAGAAATGACAGAAAACGGCACCATAAAAGCTACTGAAATGGCTGAAAATTCAGATAATAAGGTGCTTGTTATTTATTTAAAAGACTGTCATGAAAGTGTGGCAGGAATTATTGCAGGCAGGGTTAGGGAAAAATTTAACAAGCCTACAATTGTGTTAACAGATGCGGAAGATGGTGTAAAAGGTTCAGGAAGGTCAATTGAAGAATACAATATGTATGAAGAATTGTCCAAAGTAAGAGAAGTTTTTACAAAGTTTGGTGGTCACAAAATGGCGGCAGGTGTGTCTCTAAAACAAGAAAATATAGAAAATTTACGAAAAAAGTTAAATGAAAATTGTAATTTAACGGAAGAAGATTTATATTTAAAGGTATGGATAGATATGCAACTGCCACTGGAATATGTTACAATAGAACTGATAGACCAGTTAACGTTGCTTGCACCATTTGGAAAAGGCAATGAAAAGCCCGTATTTGCTGAAAAAAATCTTAAAATAAGAAAGATGCAGATTCTTGGAAAAAAGGGTAATGTAATAAGACTTGACATTGAAAATTCAAATGGCTATAGAATGACAGCCATGTTATTTAGTAGGGTTATGGAATTTATGTCATTTGTAAAAGAAAAGTTTGGTCAGGAAGAAATAAATAAGGCTCTTGTTGGACAAAAAAACGATATAGAGATAATGGTTACATATTATCCTAAAATAAATGAGTATAATGGAAATACTCAAATACAAATTATTATAGATAGATTTTGCTAAAATGTACACAAGGAGGAAAATAAAATGCATGAAGTAGAAAAATATATAAGAAGTATACCGGACTTTCCGGAACCTGGGATTATATTTAGAGATATTACAACTGTAACACAGGATCCTAAAGGATTGAAAATTGCAATTGATGCAATGAAAGAAAAAATACAGGATTTAGATTTTGATGTTATAGCTGGATTAGAAGCAAGAGGATTTATTTTTGGTATGCCTTTAGCATATATATTAGGAAAATCATTTGTTTTAATCAGAAAGAAAGGCAAATTACCTTGTGAGACAATATCAGAAAGTTATGATTTGGAATATGGAAAAGCTGAAATTGAAATTCATACTGATTCCATCAAGCCAGGACAAAAAGTTGTGTTGGTAGATGATTTAATTGCAACAGGTGGAACAATTGAAGCAGCAATAAAGTTAATTGAAAGATTAGGTGGAGAAGTAGTTGACAATCTTTTTCTTGTTGAACTTGCAGGACTTAAAGGCAGAGAAAGACTATCAGATTACAGAGTAGATGCAGTAGTAACATACGAAGGAAAATAAATTAATATTTAAAGGAAAACAATATGGCTGAAAATAACATGAATGTAAAAATTGAAAATCATGGTGTTATACCAAAGGAAGAAGAACAGGCAACACCTGAGGAATTATATGCTAGATTAATTGAAA
>URQO01000110.1 GCA_900550135.1 uncultured Eubacterium sp. | reverse complement strand
TACGGCGACCACCGAGATCTACACTCTTTCCCTACACGTCGCTCTTCCGATCTCATCAATTATCATTACCCCTTGTGTTTTTAAATAAAGACCTATTGGAAGACCAACAGGATATCCTGTTTTTTTATCTACAACTTTTAATTTTGCATTTTTTATTGGTATTACTCCAAAAAGATTATACTTTCCCTTATATATCCCTTTTTTCCCTGCTTTAATACTGTTTTTTCCTGTTAATGCAACTTTCTGTCTACTTTCAGTATTTAGAGATACTGGAATTGCAAAATCATACTGAGTAGTTTCATTGGTTCTTACAGTAATAATATTGGGAAGTATATTATTTATATAACCAACTGCCGCATTAATAATTAAAATTACCACCACTAATATGCTGCAAATTAAAATTTTTCTATATATTTTTCTCATTTTTCATACCTCCTATATTTCAAAATTAAAAGAAGGAAGACTTTTGTCCTCCTTCTTAATATGCTAAATTTTCAAAATTTAAATCAAGTCACTTTTTGTTCTATCTGCCATATCTTTCATTTCAATGGCATGATTCATTGCTGCACTGGTAACTGTTCCATCACCATTTATTCTTACAAGTTCTTTAATAGCTTCCTCTCTATTTAATTGTTTAATATTGGTTTCAGTCGAATCACTGTCAGTTGTTTTTTCAATTAAATAATGTAAATCAGCCATTGCCGCAATTTGTGATAAATGGGATATACATATAACCTGATGGTGCCTGCTGATTGTTGCAAGTTTTTCTGCAACTCTAGAAGCAGTAATTCCGCTGATACCTGTATCAATTTCATCAAAAATCAATGTTTCAATATCATCTGCATTTGCTAAAATAGACTTTAATCCCAGCATAATTCTGGACAACTCACCTCCAGATGCCACTTTTGCCAACGGTTGTAATGGTTCACCCGGATTTGTTGAAATCAAAAACTGAACTTTATCAAATCCATTTTCTGTATATTTGTCATTTTTTTCAAAATCAATTTTAAAATCTACTGTAAGAAAATTTAAATCCGTTAATGCTTCTACAACTTTTTCCTGAAGAACCAAAGCTGCAGACTCTCTTTTATTTGATATGTCAAGGGAAACTTTTTCAAGTTTTTCCTCCAATATTTTTATCTGATTATTTATATTATCTATTTCCTGATTATAATTATTCAGTTCTAAAAGATATTTTTCTTTTTCTTCTTTATATTTCAAAATATCTTCAATTGAATTTCCATATTTTAGTTTTAAATGATTAATCAAATCAAGTCTGTCTTCTATCTCTTTAATATATTCAGAATCATAATCAATTTCCGATGTATAATCCATTATTTCACCTGTCAAATCGCTACACATTGTTTCAATATCGTATAAAGAAGATTTAAACTGTTCTATAGCATTATCATCACTTTTTATGGTATTTATTGCTGAAATAGCTCTGCCTATAATCACTGCTGCACCATCATTACTTTCAGAATTAAGCAATTGATATACTTCTCCTAAAGCCTTTGCTACTTCTTCTCTTGAAGACATTTTTCTGAAAATTTTCTCAAGTTCTATATCTTCATTTTCTTTTAAATCTGCATTTGTAATTTCTTCAACTTCATACATTGCAAATTCAATTTCTCTTGCTCTTTTTGCCTGATCCATATCAAATGATGCAAGTCTCTTTTTTTGTAAAATATACTGATTATATATCTCTTTAAGTTGCTCCTTTTGATTTTTGATTTCATCTTTTGCAAACTTGTCTAATATAACAAGATGATTTTGAGGATATAAAAGTGACTGGTGATCGTGTTGTCCATGTATGTCAACCAGCAATTCCATTACAGTTTTTAATGTTTTTACATTTACGGTTTCACCATTAATTTTCGAAACATTTCTTACATCAGAAATCTTTCTTGAAACAGTGATAATATTGTCATCATCAACAAATATATCCATATTTCTTACAATTTCAGCACATTTTTCTGATACCGAAAAAGTCAATTCAACCAAAGCATATTTTTCATTTGTTCTAATAATATCTTTTGAAACTTTGTTTCCAAGAGCAATATTAACTGAACCTAAAATCAATGATTTTCCTGCTCCTGTTTCCCCTGTCAGCACAATTAGACCATTTGCAAAATCAACATCAACTTTCTTTATTAATGCCAGATTTTCTATGTGTAAATTTATTAACATATTTCCTCCTTCTTGTGCTTCTCTCCATTTTTTATTTTATCATTGAGCTTAATAATTCTTTTACTTTGACAGCTTCTTTTTTGTCTGATATTACACACATAATAGTGTCATCACCTGCAATACAACCTACAATTTGTTCTATGTTTATGGCATCAATTGCTGCACCAACTGCCATTGCCATACCTGACACTGTTTTTATTACAAGCATATTTTCAGCACATTGCATGAACAAAACTCCGTCATTCAAAACCCTCATATACTTACTATCATCAACAATATCAGGCGATGATTTTACAGTGTATTTCTGTCCCCCTTGTTCATTTGATGTTTTTATAAGATTAAGTTCCCTAATATCTCTTGATACTGTAGCCTGTGTCACTGAAAATCCGCTTTCAACTAGTTTTGAAGCCAGTTCTTCCTGGGTTTCAATATTAAATTCATTTATTAAATCAATTATTTTTCTCTGCCTTTTTGCTTTCATAAAAACCTCTTTATTATTTAATCTTGTCCTTAATTGCCTGTAGAAAACTACTTTCATCTAACTTTGCAATTTTTGTAACTTTTTTTGCTTTTCTAATTGATACTACATCTCCTGCTACTATATTAAAAATACCATCACCATCAAATGCTACTTTTCTGCTTTCCTCATTTGGAGTTCTGCTTTTTCCTATTTTTACATCTATAACATCTGACTTTGACAAAAGCAATGTTCTGTTTGCTAGTGTATGTGGGCATATAG
>URQO01000109.1 GCA_900550135.1 uncultured Eubacterium sp. | reverse complement strand
AATTATGTCAACAAATACTATAACCCATTGACGCAGTTTAGAATTATAACATACATTTAATTATCATTCAACCCTTTATATAATGCCTGACAAAGAATAAAATTCTTTCCAAACCTAACGCCATAATTATTGTGAACGTCCAATAAAAAACTGCTACAGGATTTATCCTATATATTGTATTGCATTTGCAACTTTTTCTGCCTCTTCCCCATTAAGCATTGTAGCAATAATCTCAAGTCCCAGTTCAAGTGCTGCTCCTAAACCATTGGCTGTAATAAAATTATCATCCTTAACCACTGAGCCACCGTATTCCTTGCAATCCATTTTGTCCGCAAAAGATGGGTAGCATGTAGCCTTCTTATCTTTTAATAATCCAAGTTGTCCGTAAATACTTGGTGCTGCACAAATTGCTGTCAGAAGTTTGTGCTCACTATTGTACTTTAATATTTCATCTGCAAGCACTTTACATTGTGACAGATTTGTTGTGCCAGGCATTCCTCCCGGCAGGAAAATACAGTCACCCTGTTCAAAATCTATTTCATCAATATTTTTATCAGCAAACAATCTTATACCGTGAGAACTTTCAATCATAAGTTCTTCTTTTATTGAAACTGTTACAACATTTAACTGTTTTGTTCTACGTAACAAATCAATAACCATCAGCGCTTCAACTTCTTCCATTCCATCTGCTAAAAATGCATAAACTGTTTTCATCGGTCTTTTCTTATATACCTTTGTATATATTTTCCTTTCTTTTTTTTGCAATTGTATTTTATTATACCATATGGGTACAATATTTGTTATACTTTAATTGTGTTTTATGAATCAAACAATGCCAATATAAACATTATTTTTTTCATAAATATGAACACAAAATAAATAAAAAGTGAAGGTGTTATTATGAATATGGAAATTGAGCGAAAGTTTCTTCCAACCAAACTTCCTGATGATTTAGAAAAGTATCCTCATCATGTTATTGAGCAGGCATATTTAAACACATCCCCTGTTATTAGAATAAGAAAACAGGATGACGAATATATTCTTACTTACAAAGGTGGCGGAATGATGGCTCGAACAGAGTACAATCTTCCTCTTAACAAGGAAAGTTATGAACATTTATTAAAAAAAGCCGATGGCAATATTATAAGCAAAGTCCGATATCGTATTCCTATAAATGACGGTTCTCTAACTGCTGAACTTGATATTTTCAAAGGGAAATTTGACGGCATGACTTTGGTTGAAGTTGAATTTTCTTCTGTTGAACAGGCTGATGGTTTTCAAAAACCTGACTGGTTTGGTGAAGACGTAACATATGACAAGATTTATCACAATAGTTATTTATCTAAAATATAGTTTTATGATTATTTTTCTTAGTGCACTGATATATGAATATATGATTATTTTTCATGATTTATAAATATAAAAATCTATAGAAAAAAATTAAACCTATGAATTAGGGCAAAGTCAAATTAACTAAATGGCTTTTACCATATTCATAGGTTTGTTTTTATTTCCAAAAGACTATCATTTTTTCCAACTGATAATACAGCGGTGCCTGATGGGTTTTAAGACTGCTCCATGATGGGGAAATTGCCACAAGCATTGTAACTACCAAAGTAGCCACCGCCAATGCCATGACAAAACCCACAATGTATTTGCTTATTTTTTTCTTTTCTCCCTGCTCACACAAAGAAAATATAACAAATATAACAGGAATATAAAACATCCAACCAAAGTCTGCAAAATATCTAAGTGACGTTCCTCCCATTGCTGTTGTAATGTAGCACATTATTAAAGCAACCACTCCTGACATAACCATTACACCTCTGTAACCATGTTTTTTTACTCCTCTTTTTAAAGACCATGGCACAAGACATAAAAGCCACATAATTGGATATGCAAAAATCCCCATATATGCCATACTGTAAAAATATCCCACATAATTTGTGCTATCAATATGCGCTGACAAATATGGAAATGTGGCACTCATGTTAGGAATCATAAACAATCCCCTAGCCAATGCAATTGGTAGTTTTCCTAAATCCGACATATGATAATAGCTTGTATCATACACCGTCAGCTGATATTTTGCTCCAAACTCTGCTACCGAGCCAAATCGAGCATAATTATAATACATTAATCCTAGACCTATTATGATATAAGGTAGTACTAAGCATATAATTTCCTTTATATTCTTTTGGGAGAAAACACCTTTCACATAACCGACCAAATTTTTTCTTGTATTTTCTGCTTTTTTGTATCCACCTTTTTTCGCCAATCCATTAAGTATCAATGGTGCTACCATAAGTGATGCCAAAATATAATTAGGTCTGCATCCCACCGAAAGAGCCATAAACAAAGCTCCTAAAATAAGATTTTTTTTGTATAATAGCATACAAGTATAAATAAAGCCCGTATAAGGGCGGATTCAAGGAGGAAAAAATGAAAAAAAAATTAGTTACATTCGGGATAAGCTATTGTATTGTGTTTTTAAATGTATTTATGACAATTATTTTTGGACCTGCTGAAATTTTTATGGGAAATTATAAAGATTTTGGAGTGATTTACAGTGAGTTTGGATGGACATTTTTGATTGGCGGAATCATTGGCTCAATTGTAATAGCTGCCATTATCGCTTTGCTCCCAGAAGTGCTTAGAATAATAATTTTAAGTATAGGGTTTGGTGTTGGAGTAGCGTGTTATATTCAGGGGATGTTTTTAAATAAAGGGTTGGACATGCTTGGAGCTACTGCTGAGGGATATCATGCAGGAAAGACTGAGATGATTCAGAATGGCGCAATCTGGATGATGATTATTGTTATAGCATTGGCATTGTCATTTGTATTGAAAAAGTATCGTGTTAAAATAGCAGTATTTGGTTCTCTTTTCTTGATTGCCATTCAAATGAGTGGGTATATTTCTTTGTTTTTTACAGCTGACAAGGAAGCATTTCAATATGCGGAAGGGGAACTGTGTCTGTCAGGAGAAGAACAGTTTACTGTATCATCCAATGAGAACATCAT
>URQO01000108.1 GCA_900550135.1 uncultured Eubacterium sp. | reverse complement strand
AGTAACCCATTAGGGTATAGAAAAAAGGACATGGCGATACCTCCTTGATACCGCCGTGTCCCCAAATAGCAGGATTTTAATATGTCCTCTGTTTTAGATTTTCAAAAGAAAACGACGGTTTTGATTGTTATTTCAAAACCGCCGTTAAAATGGCATGAGAACTTTCTACTTCATAAGCGGTTTTTTTTATTTCATGCTTATGAAGTAGAGAATTTTTACCTTATCGTAAATTCGCAAGATAAATTATATGTATCGTAATCCCAATCTCTTTCACTTTCAAAGAACGCAAATTGTTTAATCAAACGATAGTGTCCAGCAGGCAATTCTCCATAAAAACTTTTAACATCAATTTCTAATGTTAATCGTTCGTTAGGCTTAATAAAACAATCCTTTTCATTGCTCTTTGAAGGGTCATCAAGCTGTTCAAGTTGATACCAAGTGCCGGATTGTTCAGTTTCTATTTCAAAATAATTTGGTGAATATCGGTATTCTTTATCAGAAGTATTTTCTATTAGAAATGAAAGGTGCTTTAAGTCTAAATCCTTTTCTGCACTCATTGAAATTTTCAAATCGTCCAAAGTGTCAAGTGCTTCTTCACTTCCATAAGGAGAAACCTCATATTCTTCGGAATAATCTTGTACTACATGATTATCACTGTTCTTTGTTTGACTACACCCAACAATACACACCAATAGCAATAAAGGTAGAAACATACATATTATTTTTTTCATTTGTCATTATCTCCTTTCTTTTAAATTTATAATAGCAATAAAATGTCTATTTTCAATCAACTTTCATTGCAATTTATTTTCACTGTAACACATGCTCCCCCTGCTTTATTATTAGCAATTTGGATATTTCCGCCATGTCTTTCACTTAAAATCTTACTAATATTCAGCCCTAACCCCAAATGTTCAGTAGATATATCTTTCGATGATTTATAAAATGGTAATGTTGCTTTTTCAATCTCAATATTTTTAAACCCGCAACCATCGTCTGAAACAGATATAACCAAATTATTATTCTCTATTACTACGCTAATAGCAATATCACTTTTTGCATATCTAATACTATTAGAGAGTAAATTTTCATAAATCTGCATGACTGTATCTAAATTGATAAACAAGGTTATATTATCACCGCTTGCAGTAATTGAAAAATGTTTGTCATAACAAAGTGCTTCTGCTGTGTTATTAAAATTATCAATAAGTGAATGAAATGTAATCTGTTGTCGTGGAATATCAATATCCTCTAACCTGTATAAGTTCGTCATAGCATTTACATATTTTTCAAGACGTGAAATATTTTTTGACATTACTGATATTTCGTCTAATATTTCTTCTTGTGATACTAAGCCTTTGGGAATAAAGGAAAGCAACATAGTAGCATGCCCCTTTAGTAAAGTCAAAGGAGTGCGTAAGTCATGTGAAAAAGCAGCATTCAAACGGCGCTGTTCAGCAAATTGTCTAAACATAGTTTCATTATTTTTCGACAAACAATCTTTCATTTTTTCAAAGGCGTGACAGAGTTTCCCCATTTCATCATTTAATGGATATGATAATGTAAAATCTAAGTCATTTGCTTCAATTTTATGATACGCATTAGTTAATAGCTTAATGGGTTTTGATAATTTTTTTTTATAAAAAAATGTTACACAACATATCATACTAATAGATAATACGATAGGAATAATTGCAATATTTAATGAACCTAAAGCACTGTCAATAAGCCTATCCCGGCTTGTAAAATTAGGTAAAACTTCGATATATGAAACATGGTTCGGATAGACATATTCGTGTACTGGGCGTTCTTTTTGATAATCAACATTGAACTTGCATATCTCGTTTCCTTTCGTGTCAAATATTGTATATTTTGTTTGGTCATTACTATAAGTGGCGGTAAATGAGCCATTTTCCGGTATATCATACCTTGTTGACATATTTTCATACTTATAGTTTAAATTTATTCTGTATCTGTCAACCATTGAAATTAAAAATATACAAATAATTATTCCAATCAACAACGAAAACAAAGCATAAAGAACAAAGGACATTCTAATACTCATGCTATTTAACCGATTGAACAATCTGCTCCTCTTTAATTTTTCCATTTATATCCGCACCCCCAAACAGTTTCAATGTAAGGTCTATCGCCTAAAGATAAAAATTTTGCCCTAATACGTCTGATATGTTCTGTAACAACTGTATTATCACCAATGCCGTCTAATCCCCAAACTTTTTCATAAATAGTTTCCCGGTCAAAAACAATTCCTTTGTTTTGCGAAAGGAAAGATATTATATCAAATTCTTTTTTGGTAAAAGCCATATCCTTATTATGATAAAACACAATACGTGAGGAATAATCTATAACCATATCTTCATCAAATTGCACCTTTGAAGATGTATTGTGTCTTTTTTCTCTGCGAAGATGTGCTGCAATGCGAGCTTCTAATTCATCAACAGAAAATGGTTTTATTACATAGTCGTCTGCGCCAATAGAAAATCCTTTTATTTTATCACTATCTTCAATGCGTGCTGTTAAAAAAATTATAGGGCATGAAACATAATCCCGTATTCTTTCACAAACAGTAAATCCATCAATATCTGGCATATTAACGTCTAACAAAATAATGTCAGGTTTTTTTTCTACTTCTTTTAATGCAGCATTTCCTGCTGTTGCAGTATATACCGTATATCCAAGTTTGCTGAAATAGCAATACAGCATTGATACAATTTCTTTTTCATCGTCTACAATTAAAATACTCTGCGCCATAAATATACCTCCCTTGTAAATATCTGATTTAAGATTATCAAACAAAAATCTATTTCTAATCAATTTCTTTAATTTTCGATGTCATTAGATATTATATATGGCAGTATGAGTGATAGCAACCTTACTCTGCATGTTTTATGCTCTATTACTATCAATACTATGATATGTGTACTCATATCTTGAAAGAAAGGTGAACGATAAAATGTAACTGGGTGAAATGATTATGAAGCAGAGTAAAGAGAAATTTGATTTTAAGGCTTTCGGACAAGCCATTAAAGCAGCAAGAAAAGCAAAGGGAATAT
>URQO01000107.1 GCA_900550135.1 uncultured Eubacterium sp. | reverse complement strand
TATTCAATAAAGAACGAATAATGAGTAACCACACATTTTTTTGAGGAGGAGAAATGAAAAGTTTAAATGAACTAGAGACAAGAAATGAATTAGCAGATTACTTAAAGATACCTAAAAAAACATTATCATATATCCTATATATAAAGAAGGTAGATGAGTTATATATATCCTTTGAAATACCAAAGAAAGGCGGGGGAGTTAGGAGTATAGATGCACCTGTAGAACAGCTGAAAAATATTCAAAGAAAAGTGGCAGATGCTTTATGGAAGTATCAGTTGGATATTTGGAAAAGCAGAAATGTAAATCCGAATATTTCCCATGCGTTTACACAGGGAAAAGGTATTATAACAAACGCACAAATTCATAGAAATAAGAGATTTGTATATAATTTGGATTTGGAAAATTTTTTTGATAGTTTTCATTTTGGTCGTGTACGCGGATTTTTCTTAAAAAATCGTGATTATCAGTTTGCAGATGAAGTAGCAGCAACGATTGCAAATTTATGCTGTTATAAAGGAAAATTGCCACAGGGGGCACCGAGTTCGCCAATCATTACAAATTTAATTTGTAATGTGATGGATATGAGATTGCTAAAAATTGCAAAAAAATACAAGTTGGATTATACAAGATATGCGGATGATTTAACATTTTCGACAAATGATAGGAAATTTTTGGAAATTCAGGAACAGTTCTATCAGGAAGTTGCCAAAGAAATAGAATCCTCTGGTTTTAAGATAAATGATAAAAAGACAAGATTACAATTTCGAGATTCCAGACAGGAAGTTACAGGGGTGATTGTAAATAAAAAGCTGAATGTGAATCGGGATTATTATAAGAGAACTAGGGCTATGGCATATGAATTGTATACAAAAGGCGAATTTTTTATAGATGGTGAAGCCGGAACCATGAATCAACTAGAAGGAAGATTTTCATTTATAGATCAATTAGAACAATATAATAATAAACGGGATGGAAATAAGCATAATTTTAACGAACTCAATGGGAGGGAGAGACAGTATCAAAAATTTCTGTTTTATAAATATTTTTTTGTGAATGAAAAACCAGTCATTGTTACAGAGGGAAAAACGGATATAGTCTATATAAAAGCGGCATTAAAAAATTTGTATAAGGAATACCCGGCATTAGTTACAAAAAATAGTAAAGGAGAATTTGGATATAAAATCTCCTTTTTTAAAAAGACAAAAAGGATGCGGTACTTTTTGAATATTGTAAAAGATGGCGGAGATATAATGAAAAATATTTACAATTTTTTCACAAATCATGGAGGAGTTAAATTACCTAATTATTTAGAAAGCTTTAAAAAATTAAGTGAAACAATACCACAGAATCCGGTGATTTTATTATTGGATAATGAGTTTGAAGGTGGGAAACCGGTAGGTAAATTTGTAAAGTACTTGCAACTAACTGAAGAAGAAAAAGAGACTTTAAAAAGAGAGAACAGACTTAATATAGTGGATAATTTATATCTTGTAGTCACACCATTAACGAAAGAAAAGGAGAGTGACATTGAGGACTTGTTTGATAAAGAAACATTGGCGAAAGAGATAAATGGGAAAAGTTTTTGCAAGAAGGATAAATATGATATCAATAAGTATTATGGAAAAGAAATCTTCTCAAAGCATATTATGAGAAATTATGAGGACATAAATTTTGATGGTTTTAAGCCGTTATTAAATAATATACAGTCAGTTGTAGAAAGTTATCAATCGTATAGAAAAGGAAAGTAACAGAGTGCAGAGGGAGTAGTGAATATTGTCAGCTATTTGAAAAATATGATGCAAAGATATTATGGCTTCTACAATATAAGGTCATAGCAACTAAGAATGTAGTAATAGAAATGGGATATCTATGTCGTAAGCTGACAGCACAAAATTGAAATTATATAGGTAAACAGGAGAAAATATAATGGGAGAATTATCGAAGTTACCGAATATAGGAAAAACTGTAGAAGAGCAGTTGATACAGGTTGGGATCAATTCTGCGGATGAATTAAAGAAAACAGGTGCTAAGGCTGCATGGCTGAAAATACAGGAAATAGATGAATCGGCATGTATCCATCGGCTTATGGCATTAGAGGGAGCTATCCGGGGAGTCAAAAAACGATGCTGCCGGAGGATGTGAAAACGGATCTGAAAGAATTCTATCAGTGGAAAAAGAAATAGAGAAATCAAAAAAGAAGAAGAGAAGTAATATTTTAGCTTGACATAAGTATTAATAAGTGACACGTTAAAACTAACGAACGGTAGCTTACAAACTATTGATAAGTAACAAGAGCGATTTTAAGAGAATAACATGATTCATAACCGAAAAGAAGAACATTCTCATTATAAATCCATTGCCGGACGCTAAGACGCAGAGCAGCAACGAAATGTTTTTTGCCTGTGTCTTTTGCAATCATACAGGAGAAGGAGAAATGACAGGTAATGAGTAATATTGTTGTAATATCAGGGAGTGTACGAAAATGTGGAAACACAGAACTGCTTGTACGGGCATTTGTGGGTGGAGCTAAGAAAAATAACAGTGCTTGTAAGCGGTGCAAAAGATAAAGGCGATGTGAAAAATACAGATGGCTTAGAAGAGGCATATCAATTAGGAAACTGTGATATTTGACCCTCGCGGCAATAAAGCAAAAGGAAGGTTAGATAAGATGAACAGAAATGGAAAGAAATTATTGACTTTAGGAATGGTGTTGCTTGTAATGTTTGTAATCTGGACATTTCAGACATATTTAGTTGGTGCCGGAGCATCATCCTTGCGTGAAGCCATCAAATTATTCTGGACCTTCCGTGTTCCGTGGGGATGGACATACACTGCCGGAACAGTAGCTGATTGGGTGGCACAGTTTAGTTTTGGATTTTATAGTTTGATGCTTACATCTTTGTTGTTAGGGTTGATTGTAATGGTGTTATATAAGCCACGAACCTGGTGTACATTTTGTCCAATGGGAACAATGACGCAGGGTATCTGTAAATTAAAAAATAATGAAAAGAAGTAATACTATAAGGTGATTCATAAAAGGCATATGTCAAAAACATTATTGACATATGCCTTTTATAGGGCTAT
>URQO01000106.1 GCA_900550135.1 uncultured Eubacterium sp. | reverse complement strand
CCACGAATTACATAATACAGTGCCATGATGATCGGAAACTGAATTAATGTTGGTAAACATCCACCAGTTGGACTTGAACCATACTTTTCATAAACTTTCTGCATCTCTTCATTCTGTTTCATCATAGATGCCTGGTCTCTTTTGTTACGATATTTCTTAGTGATCTTATTGATCTCTGGTTGCATATGCTGATTGATCTTCATAGATCTCTGCTGTTTCATTGTTAATGGTAATAAAATTAACTTAGAAACTAATGTAAATAAAATAATACATAAACCAACATTATAGATACCCATTGTTGCTAATCCACTATAGATTGCTCGAATGATCCAACCAAAAATAATTACAAACGGAGTTAAAATACCTCCGATGCCCGTAGTCTGGGCTTGTGCCAATAACATCATTTTTTGCACCTTTTTCCTTTCCTGACTTCCGGAACAGGGTCATATCCGCCTTTTGAAAATGGATTACATCGTAATATTCTAAAAATTGCCAAAAGACTCCCTTTGACAACTCCGTGCTTCTCCAATGCTTCTATGGCATATTCCGAACAAGTCGGAACATAAATACATGTTCCTCTTCCCTTTAATTTCGATAAATATTTTCTGTAAAACCTGATAATGGATATTAAAATCTTCTTCAATTGTAATCAACTCTTCTTCAGATGATGCAAATCTATCAAATGTAGAAATGCACTTTCAATTGTATGGTAATTCTGTCCTTTTGCAGTTTGTCTTGCAATTACTACCATATCATATCCTGTTTTTAAATTATCCTGATTCAAACGATAGCTTTCACGAATTAAGCGTGTAGTTCTGTGTCTGACTACACTATTTCCTACTTTTTTACTTACTGATATTCCCAGACGGTTATATTCTAGATCATTCTTCCTATAATAAAGGACCAAGTACTTATTAGCTTTGGATTTTCCTTCATTATATACCATCTGGAACTCTTTATTATTTCTTAATGAATGATAATTTTTCATGGTTCTCTTCCTTATTAATAGAGAAAAGAAAAGGTCACATCTCTGCGACCTAAGCTGATAATCTATTTCTTCCTTTTGCTCTTCTGCTCTTCAGAACTTTTCTTCCGTTTGCAGTGCTCATTCTTTTTCTAAATCCATGAACCTTAGATCTCTGTCTTTTCTTTGGCTGAAATGTCATTTTCATTCTAAAACACCTCCTTAACAAAATTTTATGCGTTATATATATGAATAATATATTCGTAAAAACATCACTCCTATTATAGACAGAGAAATGCCAAAAAGTCAAGTAAATTCTACGTTTTTTTCACTTTCTTATGTATTTTCATATATATTGTGGTTTGCGCGAAAGTTATCCACAATTTGTAGATAACTTGTGTATAACTTGGTGATAAAATGTGGGCAATAAACACACAAAATGTCGAATTGCCTTATTTTATCACGTTTTTCAACATGTGTATAATGTGGAATAACTTATCCACAATATGTGGGCAACTTTTATTTTTCGATTGAAAAAAGAAATCTTTTGTTATACACTAAATATAGTGCCGTACTATGCACATTTATAAAAATATGATTTAGAAAGGGATTTATGTTATCCATGAAAAACGAAATTGAGAAAATTTGGGATGATGTATTAGTCAAGCTTGAGCAAGAGCATGACGTTTCCAGTGCTGCAATTAATGCCTGGATTAAACCATTACATATTAAAGATGTCCAGTCCAATAAGATAATTCTTTCTCTGGATGCTAAATATGATGAGCGGGGTATTCAATTTATTAAGAAAAAAATGTACGATTTTTATATTTCCCTTGCTATTTCTGATCTGACAGGAAAGAAATACGATATCGAGTTCGAACTTGAAAAAGAAGGAGAAAAACCACAAGAAACTCCTGCTGCTGCACCTGAACATGATAATAATAACTTAAATCCCCGCTATACTTTTGATACATTCGTAATCGGCGACAATAACCGCATGGCACATGCCGCAAGTATTGCTGTTGCGGAAGCTCCAGCGGAAGCCTATAATCCGCTGTTTTTATATGGAGGTGCTGGTCTTGGAAAAACTCATTTAATGCACTCCATTGCACATTATATTATTGAACACAACAGTTCTTTAAATGTTTTGTATGTAACAAGTGAAGACTTTACAAACGAAGTCATCAATTCAATTCAACATAAAAAACAAGAAGAATTGCGCAGCAAATACCGCAATATCGATGTTTTATTGGTCGATGATATTCAGTTTGTTATTGGTAAAGAAAGTACTCAGCAGGAATTTTTCCATACTTTTAATGCACTTTATAACTCTAAAAAACAGATCATTCTTTCTTCTGATAAACCTCCAAAAGAACTGGATGTTTTAGAAGAGAGACTTCGAAGCCGTTTCAGCTGGGGACTACCAGTTGATATTCAGCCTCCAAACTATGAAACAAAGGTTGCGATCCTTAGAAAACGTGCGGAATTAGACAATATTTATATTGATGATGAGATTTTTGACTATATTGCTACCCATATTAAGTCTAATATCCGTGATCTGGAAGGTGCCTTAAACAAGATCAAAGTTTATTCTAAATTAAATAAGAAACCGATTGACCTTGAATTATCAAAAATCGCCCTTCAGGATCTGATCGACAACAAGACAAAACAAGCTATTACACCTGAATTGATCATGCAAACAGTTGCAGAACATTTTAATATTCAGACAAGTGATATCATTTCCAAAAAAAGAAGTCATGATATCGCCTATCCACGCCAGATTTGTATGTATTTATGCAAGAAAATGACGGATCAGTCTCTTGTTAAGATTGGTGAGATCATTGGAAAACGTGATCATTCTACTGTCATTCATGGCATTGAAAAAATTGAAAAAGACTTAGACAAAGACCCTGAATTAAGCAAGGTTATTGATGTTATTACCAAAAAAATGGATTAATTTTTATTTTTTCCACATTTTTTCGATAGTTATCCACATTTTCCGTGGATAACCTGTGGATATCCTGTGTATTAGTATTTTTGCTGATTTTGGTGATGTTGATAAATCTATGATTATCCTCTGATTTTCATCAAGTTTTAAACATTTTATCAACCCTTATAACCCTTTATACTTAGCGGTTTTTTAAGGTTATCCCCAAATCCACAGCTACTACGACTATTACTACGACTTTTATTTATTTATTTAACAACAATCTGACACCGAAAGGAGTTATACACATTTATGAAAATCATATGTACAAAATCTGATTTAGTGCATGCTGTTTC
>URQO01000105.1 GCA_900550135.1 uncultured Eubacterium sp. | reverse complement strand
ATCAACAATTGCGACTGTTACTATACTTTTAGTAGCTTTGCAAAGTGGTGATTTACCAGTAGTATTTTTAACAGCAGCCTTAGCAGGTTCATCTTTAGGATTTTTGCATTATAATTTTAATCCAGCAAGAATTTTCATGGGAGATACAGGCAGTATGTTCTTAGGATATATGTTTGCAGCTATCTCTGTTATAGGTGCTGTAAAGAGTGCTGCTACTATAGCGCTTATTGTACCGATATTAGCTTTAGGACTACCAATATTAGATACTACTTTTGCGATTGTACGTCGTTACCGTGGAGGAGTTCCTATATTTAAGCCAGATAAAGGACATTTACATCATCGTTTATTGGCAATGGGCTTTTCCCAAAGACAGGCTGTACTCTTAATGTATGTTTTCAGTGCATTCTTAGGTTTAGCGGCGATTGCCTTAACTGAAGTAAGTACTAGTGTAGCTGTTATGATTGTTGTATTTGTAGCTGTAATAATCCTATTTGGTGCTAAAAAAATAGGTATTTTCAGTATGAAAAATAATGCAGGAACACATTAGTTATTAAAGAAAAGGCAGGGAAAACCTGCCTTTTTTGTATATATGAGGTATAAATATGAAGAAAATTAAAGTAATGACAGTTTTTGGTACACGACCAGAAGCAATTAAAATGGCACCTGTGGTGTTGGAATTGAAAAAATATCCTGATTTAATCACACCAATAGTTGCAGTAACAGCTCAACATCGTGATATGTTGGACCAAGTTTTGAATTTATTTAATATTAAGCCAGATTACGATTTGAATATCATGGCACAAGGTCAAACTTTGTTTGATATTACAACTAAAGCTATGAATGGCTTAAATGAAGTATTATCTAAAGAAAAACCTGATATAGTATTAGTTCATGGTGATACAACTACTACTTTTGCAGGTGCATTAGCAGCTTATTATCATGAAACAGCAGTAGGTCATGTAGAAGCTGGTTTGCGCACATATAATAAATACTCACCATTCCCAGAAGAAATGAACCGCAAATTAACAGGTGCAATAGCAGATCTTCATTTTGCTCCTACTGATACAGCTAGTGGTAATTTGAAAGCTGAAGGAACAAAAGAAGATAAAATTTTCGTAACAGGAAATACAGTTATTGACGCATTGCATAAGACAGTAACAGATGATTTTAAATTTGATGATGAAAAATTAGCAAATATAGATTATGAAAATAAACGTATCATTTTGGTAACAACTCATCGTCGTGAAAATTTAGGCGAACCAATGCGTCATGTATATAAAGCTTTAAAAGATATAGTCAATGAATTTGATGATGTAGAAATTGTATTCCCAGTGCATAAAAATCCAAAAGTTCGTGAAGTGGTTAATGAAGAATTGGGCAATATCAAAGCTGTACATTTAATTGATCCATTAGATTATGAACCATTTGCTAATTTAATGCATAGAGCATTTTTGGTATTGACTGATTCAGGCGGAATTCAAGAAGAAGCTCCATCTTTAGGAAAACCTGTATTAGTTCTTCGTGATACAACAGAACGACCTGAAGCAGTTAAAGCAGGTACTGTAAAATTAATTGGTACAGAACGTCAAAAAGTATATGAAGAAACAAAATATTTATTGACTGATCATGATGAATATCAACGTATGGCAAATACATGTAATCCATATGGTGATGGTAAAGCTTCTAAACGAATTATTAAAGCTATTTTATATCATTATGGTTTATCACAAGAAAAACCAGATAGTTTTATTGCTGGTAAATAATATGAAAATGCCAAGACTTATTTATTGAGTTTTGGCATTTTTATTAATGAAAGGAATTATAAGTAATGAAAGTATCAGTAGTGAAAGCTGATAATTATAATATCGAAACTGTAGATAAGGCTGTAAATGACGCAGTAAATTTAATTGGAGGTTGGAAAAATTTTATAAAAAAAGGTGACAAAGTTTTAATAAAACCTAATATGTTGACGAATGTAACACCTGAAAAAGCAGTAACAACTCATCCAGAAGTAGTAAGAGCTGTTATAAAAGCAGTAAAAAATATGGGAGCTTTACCAGCTGTTGGCGATTCACCAGGAATTAGCAATTTAAAATCTACAGCAAAAAGAACAGGTATATTAACAATTTGTGAAGAGGAAAACGTTCCATTTGTATATTTTAAACAAAGTAAAGCTTACAATTATATGGAAGGTAGATTTATCAAACAATTTGAGTTGGTAGATTGTTTATCTGATTTTGACAAAATCATTTCAGTAGCAAAGATGAAAACTCATGTTTTTATGGGAGTTACAGGAGCTGTTAAAAATCTTTTTGGCTGTATAGTAGGTACAGATAAAGCTAGATTTCACTTAAGAATGCAAAAACATATAGATTTTGCCCATGTGATGGTAGATTTATATCAAACAATAAAACCGACATTGAATATTATTGATGGTATAACAGCTATGGAAGGTCAAGGTCCTATGAGTGGTGATGTTGTAGATGCTAAAATCATTATCGCAAGTAGTGACGGTTTTGCTGCTGATTTAATTATGGCAGATAAGATGGGTCTTGACGCAGAAGCAATGCCAATTGCTGCAGCTGGTATTGAAGAAAAAAGAATTATTCGTTTAAAAGATATAAAAGTTGTTGGTGATGGAAAAGATGAGCAATTTCATTTCGCAAAGCCACATACATATAAATCTATGCAAGATACATATGTACCAAAATTTATTTTCAAATTGGGGCAAAATCAGTTAACATCTAAACCTGTAATAAATAAAAATTGTGTAGCTTGTGGTAGATGTAGTCATCATTGTCCACCAAAAGCAATAACTATAATAGATAAAAAAGTAAATATTGATTATCAAAAGTGTATAAGATGTTATTGTTGTCAAGAATTATGTCCACACCAAGCTGTAGATTTAAAAGATGGTTTGATTTTATCTTTATTGAAATATATAGGTATATATAAGTAAAAATAATGAAGAAAAATAAAAGGATAGTAACTTATAAAAGTGGCTATTCTTTTATTGTTTTTAACCCTTAATATATTGATATATATGGGTTTTCAAACTTTTTTTATATTTTTATAAAAAAGTTTGAAAAAAGTTATTGACAAGTTTTATGTATATGATATATAATAATCAACGTTGCTGATGAGCAACAAACAAAATAAAGAGTTTTGAAAACAGCAAAACAAACAAAATAAAAAAGTTTGAAAAAAGTTGTTGACAAAACAAAAAACATAAGATATAATTTTAAAAGTCAGCTCGAGAGAGTTGAGAAAACAGAAATGTTCTTTGAAAACTAAACAATGCACAATATGTTTTCTAACATAAACGAATG
>URQO01000104.1 GCA_900550135.1 uncultured Eubacterium sp. | reverse complement strand
GGCAGACGCGCTAGATTTAGGTTCTAGTGGGAGACCGTGCAGGTTCAAGTCCTGTCACCCGCATAAAAAAGACGTTCGTTTGAACGTCTTTTTTATTTTGCCATATAAGATTAAGTATGATATAATTGTGAACGGTAAAGGTGGGAGAAAAATGAAGGAATTAATTGATAGATTAAAAACGTTTAACATGAACACTATTTTCTATGAAAACACTGACAACATTGTAGTTCAACTGTTTAGATATGTGTTTGTAGGAGGAATAGCCTTTATTGTTGATTGGGGAATGCTTGTTATGTTGCATGAGATGTTAAACGTAAATGTTTTTGTGGCAACAGCCATGGCTTTCGTGTTTGGACTGTTTGTCAACTTTTTTTTATCTAAAATATTTGTTTTTAAAGAAAAATCTGAGAAAACAAATGCTATTGGAGAATTTGTTACATATGGAATAATAGGAATTATTGGGTTGGGCTTAACAGAAGTCATTATGTGGATTTTGTTAAATCTATCCATTATATATATGTTTGCAAAAGTTATAGCGGCAGCAATAGTGCTTTTGTGGAACTTTATTGCAAGAAAAATAATTTTGTATAGGTAGGGAGTAAAATGAAAAGAGTCATAATTATAGGTGCAGGACCTGCCGGACTTACGGCGGCATATGAATTACTAAAAGAAAAAAATTATCAGGTAACTATTTTAGAAAAAACAGACAGAATTGGCGGAATATCACAAACTGTAAAATACAAAGGAAACAGAATGGATATTGGTGGTCATAGATTTTTCTCTAAAGATGAAAGAGTAAACAAATGGTGGAATGATATGATGCCACTTCAGGGAGAACCTTCATATGATGATAAGGTTTTACATAGAGAAAAAAATTACAGTAAAGATGGACCAAATCCGGAAATAGAAGACAATGTAATGCTTATCAGAAACAGGGTTTCAAGAATATATTATTCAAAGCATTTTTTTGATTATCCGGTTTCGTTAAAATGGGATACAATCAAAAACATGGGATTTGTTACTACAATGAAGGCAGGTTTTAGTTATCTCCATTCAGTGTTTAGAAAATTGCCGGAAGACAATTTGGAGAATTTTTACATAAACAGATTTGGCAGAGTTTTATACTCTATGTTTTTTGAAGGATATACTGAAAAATTGTGGGGACGTCATCCAAGAGAGATATCTGCTGACTGGGGTTCTCAAAGAGTCAAGGGGCTTTCAATTTCAGCAGTTTTAAAGGATGTATTTAAAAAGATACTGCCGGGTAAAAATAAAAAAGTGGAGACATCTTTAATTGAAGAATACATCTATCCAAAGTTTGGTCCGGGACAATTGTGGGAAAATGTAGCAAAGCACATTGAAAAAATGGGTGGAACTATTGTTATGAATAGTGATGTTAAGAAAATAAACACTAAAGATGGAAAAATACAAAGTGTAGTATGTGCAGTTGATGGAACAACAGAAGAATATGAAGGTGACATTTTTATTTCTTCAATGCCTGTTAATGATTTGATTGGCGGAATAAAAGGCAGTGAAATTCCAAAGATTGTAAAAGAGTCAGCAGCAGACCTTCCTTTCAGGGACTTTGTTACTGTAGGACTTTTATTAAATAAATTAAATCTTAAAAATGAAACAAGGTTAAAAACTCTTAACAATATAGTGCCGGATTGCTGGATTTATGTTCAGGATACCGGTGTTAAATTGGGACGAATACAGATTTTTAATAACTGGTCACCATATATGGTTGAGGACCCTGAAAAATATGTATGGATTGGTCTTGAATATTTCTGCAGAGAAGGCGATGATTTCTGGAATTTAAGTGACCGTGAATGTATTGATTTGGCAATTGACGAACTTGTGAAAATGGATGTGATAAATAGGGATGATGTAGTTGACTCCCATAGAGAGAAAATTCAAAAAGCATATCCTGCATATTTTGATGGCTATGAACACATGGATGATATTATTGAATACTTGAATACATTTGACAATTTATATTGTGTAGGAAGAAATGGTCAGCATAGATATAACAATATGGATCATTCCATGGTAACATCTTTTGAAACTGTTAAAAATATTTTAAATAATGTTCATGATAAAACAAATATATGGAATGTTAATACTGACAAAGAATATCATGAAACAAAGGAGCAGTAGATGCAATATGTAATGTTTGTTTTGGGAATTGTAATAGCAGGTCTTATTGTAATTGTTCCTAAAAAAATGAAATTTTTAGATAAACCTAATAAATTTATAATGGCTATTGTTAAAAGTATACTTATTGCTTTGGTTTTAGAGATATGTACATTTAACTTTACAGGTTATCAGCAAAACAACAACAGGCAGTTGGAAGTTCATTATGATTTTAAAGAGGAGACAAATCAGGTAGTGTCGGACAATCTGAAGGATTTGGAAAACAATACTTCTGACAAAAGTAATATTAAAAGTACAAAAGATGGTGAAAATTGTACATATTCTGTAGAATTAGCACCTAATGAGAAGATAGAAGACATTGATATTTCTTTCGCTGGTAATGCACAGTCAGCACAATGTCTGCTGTATTACAAAGATAGTGCAAGCACACAAAATTATGCAAAGGCTGATAATGAATTTGCCATAGTAAGGGGAGTGGAAAAAACAGGCCATGTAAAACCACATTTTGCAGGAACAACAAAACAGTTAAAAATAGAATTGAAAACAACAGATGGAGAAGAAATATCTAATTTGTGTGTTATAACAAATAAAAAAGTGAAGTTTGACTTTAATGTAGTAAGGGCAATTTTAACTGCTTTATTGGTTTTTCTTGGATTTTTGTTTGCTTATACAAAAAAAGAAAAATTTAATATGAAAGTATTTGTTTTTGTAATGACACTGCAAATATTGTTTGTGATTGCCTTATCAATTGGTAGCAATTTATATTTCTTTGAAGATGGAAGTTTGGATACATTAAGTTATGAAACACCGGTTGATCCGTATCAGGAACTTACAGTAGCCCTGTCTCAGGGAAGATTTGATACAAATGGAACAAATCCTCAATATGTAAATGAAGAAGAAAATATCCAAAAATTAAAAGGATTAGACAATGTTTATGAACCTGCCCAGAGAACCGGAATAAGCTACAGATGGGACCGAGCATTTTTTAATGGGAAGTACTATTGCTATTTTGGAATAGTACCTGTACTTTGCATGTATCTGCCGGTATATCTGTTAACCGGAAAATTAATTAACACAAAAATATTGGCGTTGTTGCTTGTGATAGCCACAATGATAATGATGGTAAAATTGGTAATTACCATTGCGGAAAAATGGAAAAAGCCTTGCTCTATTTGATGAAAATTGAAGAAAAAAGCTTAATCTTCTTAACTTTTTTGAAACATTTTCATCATCTGAGCGTTAACCATCTTAAACAAAGCGCGTTAAAATCGAAATGAAAAAGTAAAATCCGTTTCGTTTCGATGTTCTTTTTCCCATTCTTATTCAGAGAACGTTGACATGGATC
>URQO01000103.1 GCA_900550135.1 uncultured Eubacterium sp. | reverse complement strand
ACGCTGATACTGTCAATGACGCTACCGCATTTCTGGAAACATTCTTTAAGCTCTATCCAACAGCCACAGAAAAAGAACTTGCCTATTATGTATCTGGTAATGTACTTGAACCTATCGGCAGGGACTATCTTTATTCTGAATTGGTAAACCCTATCTTTACAAAGGACGGGGACAATGTGAAAGTCAAGGTAGCGGTAAAATTCCTTGATAATCAGACAAAAGCGACTTTAGTTTCGCAGTATGAGCTTGTACTACATAAGGATAGCAACTGGAAGATTGTAGGATAAATCAAGAGGCTTGTAGTTAGCATTTTTGCACGATTACAAGCCTAAACTTATTGACAATCGTATCATATAATACTATACTGTACTTGTAGAGGCAATACAGTATAAGACAAGGCGGTGGTATAGTGGATATTTTTATCAATAATCATGCCAGCATACCGATTTATGAGCAAATTTCTTCACAAATAAAGGCAATGATTATCAACGGAGATTTGAAAGCTGGAGAAGCACTTCCCTCTATAAGAGGACTGGCAAAGTCGTTGCATATTAGTGTTTTAACGGTTCAAAAATCTTATGATGTACTTCAAAAGGACGGTTTTATTGAAACAACCGCAGGAAAAGGTTGCTTTGTATCCGTTCAAAATCAAGATTTCTATTTGGAAGAACAGCAAAAGAAAATAGAAAATTATTTTACAGAAGCGATTGAAATTGCAAAGGTAAGCGGAATAAAGCTGGATAAATTACAATCTTTACTTGAACTATTATATGAGGAGGAATGATATTATGGAAAAATATGCTTTAGAGCTTAACGGGGTAACAAAACAATACAAAGATTTCAAACTTGATAGTATTTCCTTTACTGTCCCTCAAGGAAGTATCGTTGGATTGATTGGAGAAAATGGAGCTGGAAAAAGCACAACAATTAACGCTATTTTAGGTTTGATTGTTACTGAACAAGGCAAAATTTCTGTATTCAATGGGAAAGATGTCAACGCCAAAACAAAAGAACATATCGGTGTTGTATTTGATGGAAGTAATTATCCCGACAATTTAACACCCGAAAAGCTAGGAAAAGTTTTTCAAAATATTTATGCTGAATGGAATAATAAAAAGTATTTTGAGCTATTAAATAAGTTTGAACTTCCTATCAACAAAAAACTAAAAGAATTTTCAAAAGGAATGAACATGAAGTATTCCATAGCGGTTGCTTTATCTCATAACTCAAAATTACTTATTCTTGACGAAGCAACAAGTGGACTTGACCCTATAATTCGAGATGATATTTTAGAAATGTTTTTAGATTTTATTCAAGATGAAGAACATTCAATTTTGGTTTCATCTCACATTACTAGTGATTTAGAAAAAATTGCTGATTATATAGTGTTCATACATGGGGGAAAAGTATTATTCTCAAAACCCAAAGATGAATTATTGGAAAACTATGGAATAATAAAATGCAATTCAACACAATTTAATGAAATAGATAAATCGGATATTATCTCATATAGAAAACTAGATTATGAGTATCAAGTATTAGTTTCTAATAGACGGCAAGTAGAACAAAAATATCCTAAGACTATGATTGTTCCAGCGAGTATAGATGAAATTATGCTTATGTATGTAAAGGGGGATAAATAAAATGAAAGGATTACTCTTAAAAGATTTTTATACGATTAAATCATCAATCATAAGCCTACTAATCACATTTATGGTCATAGGCTTTGGAATATCATTCTTTGTAGTGCCACAAGTTTTGATTATTATAGCCACGACTGTGCTTGGTATGAGTGTTACAACTATATTTAATTTTGACAAAAAATCAGGGTGGGTGAAAACATCAATTACATTTCCAACTAAAAAAAGTTCGATTATTAGTTGCAAATATCTTATGTATAGTTTTGTATCTATTATTGGAGTATTTTTTGGTATAGGTTTTAGTACGGCTATTTCATTGATAATCAAAGATACAAACTTTAGCTTTTTGCCAACTTTTATATATTTAAGTGTAATAATGACATTTTTTTCTGGCAGTATTTTACTTCCTTGCTTTTATTTATTAGATGAAGAAAAAAGTATGATTGGAGCAATGGTTTCATATCCTCTTGGGGCTGGTTTTGTTTTTGTTATGACTAAATTGATTGGAAGTAACATTTTATCAATGACAATCAGTACTGTGCTTTCACTTATTTTATTTATAGTATCTTGGTATTTTCTTTCTAAATATGTAGAAAAGAATGATATACAATAGGAGCAAATTATTATGTTAGGACTAAAAAAACGTGATATAAAAAAAGCATTGAAAGCTGGTGCAAAAGCTGGCGGTGTATCATTGGCTGATGTTCGAGCAAATATTGAAGCAACGATTGATGAAGCTATGAACAGCACCGACCCAGAAGTGCAAGCAAATTTCAGAAAGTATTTTGGAAACAAACGCCCTACACCAGAAGAATATATTTATAAGATTACAAAAAAAACAAAAGTTTAATAGAAATCAAGTGCTGTAAGGGGGCTTGTATTATGGAAAGTTTTAAGCATAATCTTATACGGTCATACGCTACCTAACAGCATTTTATCAACAACTGAATATCTCACAGCTTTAATAGCTCGTACAGACTATATGTTTTGTGCGGGCTTTTTTTGTACCCGAAAAAATTTTTTCACTTTTTTTCAAAATCATGCAACAAATCACACCTTGCTGTACAGATATGGTGCGGAAAGAGGGATAAACACTTTTCACGTCATAACGGAAAGGGGGTGTGATGATATGAAACCGTCGGACTTCCAAAAGACAATACAATGTCAATTTGACTGCAAGCTCAAACGTGTAGTAAAAGGCATTGTCCGTAATTATCGCAAAGAATTAAAGCGACGAAGAAATAGGGAAATTTCCTATTGTGAACTTCCAGAAATCGTCGTGGAAAAGCTGGCAGTCTGGGACGAATACGAAAGCGATTATACCGCCTTTGATGTATGTGGTATTGAGGTTCGTGTCCTTGACGATGATTTAGCAGAAGCGATTAAGTATCTGTCTGAAAAAGACAGAGAAATCTTGTTGATGTATTTCTTCTTAGGCATGAGCGATACAGAAATCGGCGACAGATTAAAGATTAACCGTTCAACGTCGTTCCGCAGTAGGAAGAACTCACTTGAAGAAATCAAGAAAAAATTAAAGGAGAACATGAATGATGAATAACACACGCCCGTCATTTTACCTTATCTCGTCGGCTGTGGACGGCAACGTAAATTCGATTGAAAAAATACTGGCATTGTATGACCCGTACATATCAAAATGTTGTTTGCGTCCGTTCTACGACAAATATGGTAATGTCTGCATAGTCGTAGATATGGAATTAAAAGGACGTATCAGAGAAGCACTTATCAAAATGATTTTGGACTTTGATATTCCTTTAGAAACCGAAGAATAACAAGCAGTAACCGCAGAGCATGATTTGTTCAATCCCCTCTTTCCTGCTCTGCTCCCTGCTTTTACATGAAAGCAACACGCTTTCGCCACAGCTCTTTGACAACTGAAT
>URQO01000102.1 GCA_900550135.1 uncultured Eubacterium sp. | reverse complement strand
CCGAGATCTACACTCTTTCCCTACACGACGCTCTTCCGATCTAAAGATCCGGTAGAAGCAGTTAAAGAATGGACGGATGGACGAGGTGTAGATGCAGTTATTTTGGCAGTAGGAGTGACAGCAGCCAACGATCAGGCATTGGAAATGATTAAACGGCTGCATGGAAGAATTTTAATGTTTGCAGCGGGGTATCCTGCACCGGAGCTGCATGTTGATTCTAACTTAATTCATTATCGTAAAATGGAATTAATTGGAACTTTTTCTGCAGACAAATGTGATTTTGAAAGAGCTGCAGAGCTGATGAGAGAAAAGAAAATCGATTTATCAAAATTAGTAGAAGCAAAATATAAATTAGATGATGTGGAACAGGCATTTGAGGCAGCAATTGTACCTGGAGCATATCGCGTAAGTGTAGTATTTGATTAAAAAGGAGGAATTGTGGATGATTAAATTATTGCGAGTAGATTATCGGTTGGTACATGGACAGGTAGCTATTTCATGGTCACGTCATATTGGAGCAGATTGTATTTTAGTTGCCAATGATGAGGTTGCAAAAGATGAAATGCGCCAGTCAATGTTAAGACTTTCCAAGCCACAGGGAATGAAATTAGTAATTAAATCGATTGAAGATTCTGTAAAATCAATCAAATCAGGAGTGACAGATAAATATAAAATGTTTATTGTTGTAAATAATATTCAGGATGTGGAGAGGTTGGCAAAGGAAATACCAGAATTAAATTATGTGAATCTTGGTGTATTGCCTGCAAATGAAAATACAAAAGCATTAAGCAAAGCAATTAATGTAACATCAGAAGATGTAAAGACGCTGAAAAAACTGCTTGCAAAAAACATAGAAATTGACATTCAGCAAGTTCCGACAGAAGCTATTACACATGTAGATGAAAAACTATTAGAAAGTTAGGAGGAAAAAAGATGTTAATAAAAGCAATATTAGTGGGGCTTGTATTAGGTTTATGTAAAAGTGAATGGATTTACGGATTCCCTCAAGTTGGACGTCCGATTGTAGTCTCAACATTAACAGGACTGTTTTTGGGAGATCCGGTGCAAGGTGTGATTATGGGAAGTGTTTTGGAATTAATGTTTATCGGTTCATTTCCAATTGGAGCAGCAGTCAGCCCGGATTATACTTCTGCGGGAGCCATATGTACTGCTTTTGCAATTTTAACTGGAGGTGGAAAGGCAGTAGCAACTGCAATGGCATTGCCAATTGCATTGTTAGGTGGATTCATTTTCATTGGATGTAAATTGATGAATGCAGCTTTTGGACAGATTATGATGAAATATCTTGAAAAAGATGATTCTAAAGGTGCTTCTAGAATATATATAATGGGTTCTGTTTTCACCTGTTTTGTAGTGTATTTTGCTTATGCTTTTGTTTGCATCTTTGCAGGAAGTGCAGCAGTGGAAGCTGCAGTAAATGCAATTCCAAAAGTAATTATTAATGGCTTGGCAGCTTCTGCAAATCTTTTGCCGGCAGTAGGGTTTGCACTCTTACTCCAGATGGTAATTACAAAAAAGATGTCACCATATTTCTTTATCGGATTTATTTTAGCAGCATATTTAAGTATGCCGACGATTGCAGTAACTCTATTAGGAATTATGTTTGTATTAGTTATGGTAACATCACAGAATAATCAGCTAGCAGCTGAAGAAAATGCAGGAGGTGACGAAAATGAGTTCTAAGATTGAAAAGAAAGATTTAAAAACAATATATCGAAGATATTTAGCACTAAATTGTATGAATGACTATCCGGGACAGATGCATAATGGATATACATTCTCCTTACTTCCAGTTCTTGATAAGATTTATAAAGATAATAAAGAAGAACGTATCAAGGCCAAGAAGCGCCATATGGAATACTTTAATATTACTCCGAATATTGCAGGATTTGCCCTAGGTATTTCTACTGCGATGGAAGAGGAAAATGCAAAAAATCCAGAGTTTGATGATACAACTATCAATACAGTAAAAACGGCATTAATGGGACCGCTATCAGCAATTGGAGATACTCTATTTCCTGCAACATTAAGAATTCTGGCAACCTCACTTGTAATTACTATGGCAGCAGCTGGAAATGTATTTGCACCAATTTTATTCTTATTAATTTATAATATTCCAAACTATTTGGCAAGATGGTACAGCCTGAAATATGGTTACAGCATGGGAATGGAATTTATGGTAAAATCCCAGAAATCAGGTATTATGGATAAAGTATCTTATGCTTGTACAGTAGTTGGATTAATGGCAATCGGTGCTATGATATTTTATACTGTAAACATTAGTACACCAATTACTATTGGGAATGTAAAAAATGGCGGCATTGTATTGCAAACAACATTAGATACAGTCATGCCGGGAATGTTAAAAATTGCATTGGTTGGTATTGAATATTGGTTATTGAAAAAAGGTGTAAAAGTCGTACCGCTTTTGATTGGAACTATGGCTGTCGGTGTACTGTTATTCGCAATTGGAGCGATTGCTTAAGGGCAGGAGGCTAAAGATGAAAAAAGAATTACTTGTGATTGGTGCTGGAAATATTGGACGAGGTGTCATCGGTGGATTATTTTTTGAATCTGGTTACCATTTGTATATTTACGATATTATGGAAGAACGGATGAAACAGTTGAAAGAACAAGGCACTTATTTGATTGAACGGGTAGGTGCGAACAATAAACGAAGAGTTCTTGTCGACGATTTTGATGTTTTAGATTGTTCAGATACAGTAGATTTGATTGAACATATGAAAAAAGTAGATTTGATTGCCTGTTGCGTATACGAAGGTGCTTTTCAAAGTATTTGTCAAAATTTAAAGGAAGCTATTGAATATCGTGCAGAACAAGAGGCAGCTCCATTGAACATACTGCTTTGTGTTAATGCATTGGGGGCTCCGGATTACTTTGAGACAGAGTTAGCAAAATTATTGCAAAATAACCCGGCTGCTAGCCGTTATCTTAAAGAAAAAATAGGAATCTGTCAGGTTATGGTAGGAATGGCGGCAATGCCGTCTTCTGAAGAATTAATTGCAGAAGATGCATTTGCAGTTACAACTAAATTAGATGGACATATTGGAATTGATGAAGAACCTTTTAAAGGTGAGCTGCCACAGGTGAAACAAACTGGAGGGGTTCAAAAAGGGAAAGCTCAGATTTATCGAAAAGTCTATACTGGAAATATGAAGCATTGCATGTTGGCTTTTTTGGGAAAAGCAAAAGGCTATACTTACATTCGTGATACTTATGATGATGGATGGATTCAGGATTGTGTACTTGGAGCATTTTTTGAAGCGGATGCAGCTATTCAGGCGGAATATCAATTTGATGAAACTGACCATCAGGAGTGGATTGATTTTATTGTAGAAGCTCCTAAAAACCGAAATCTGAAAGATGCTTTTACGAGAGTAGCAGCAGATCCTAAGACAAAACTTTCCAGAGATAATCGATTTGTAGGACCAGCATTGTTATGTATGAAACATCATATTCTGCCATTTTATTTGGCAAAAGGGATTGCCTATGGATTTTTATACCGTGATGAAAGCGATATTGCCAGTATAGAA
>URQO01000101.1 GCA_900550135.1 uncultured Eubacterium sp. | reverse complement strand
CAAGTTGTAGTCCTACAATCGGTCCGATAACAGCTGTAACAATCAGTTTTTTTCTTGATATTCCTTTTTTCAAAAAAATCTTTAAAACAGGAAATACCAAAAGGCATGGTACCACGCCCATATTAAATATATTTGCCCCAAGAGCAAGTAGCCCTCCATCAGCAAACATTAGACACTGTATAAGTAATACCGATGATATTGTAAGTAATGCAGGAAACTCACCAAGTAACATTGCAAGAAGTATTCCACCTCCAATATGTCCACTTGAGCCTGTACCCGGAATTGTAAAGTTTATCATTTGTGCTGCAAACACAAATGCTCCTGATACTGCCATTACAGGCAATTTTTTCTCTGATAACTGACTATCTGTTATTTTTTTAATTCCATACCCATTTGAAACTGTACTTATTGCCCACATTGTTGCACCAACTGCAGGTGATAGCAATGCATCTGCCATATGCATAATTCTATTCTCCTTTTTCAATTATGTTTTTTATTTCATCTAATGACATATTATTGTCCTTTGCAAATTTTGCAATATCAACATATTCCAATTTGCTTTTTATTGTATTGTATCCTGTTGATGTTTTAATTCTTACATCACCAAACTTTGTACTTAGAGTTTCAACTTTTCTTTCCAAACCATACCTGTTACATTTGTATTCTCTTACACCCAATGTTGTAGTATGTTTGAATATAAGTTCTAAAAACTTTTCCTTATCCTGTTTTTTACACATACATGTAAGCATAATCCCCGGACGGCTTTTTTTCATGTAAATATTTGTAGCATAAACATCAAGAGCGCCCTGTCCCATCATCAATTCTGTTGCAAAGGCTATGCTCTCCGGTGTCATATCATCTAAATTGCACACCAATTCTATTACATCATCCATTTTCTTTTCATCTTTTGAAAGAAATGCCCTTACACAATTGGCAGCCGGAAAATCTTTACTGCCCATACCATATCCTATTTTTTCTACATTAAGAACAGGCATTGTAGCAAATTCGTCTGTAAAATATTTTAAAAGGGCTGCACCGGTTGGAGTACACATTTCTCCATTAATCGGTCCACTATATATAGGAACATCTTTTAAGACAAATGCTGTTGCAGGTGCAGGAACAGGCAAAATGCCGTGTGCACATTTCACCATACCTTTTCCTACATTGATAGGCGATGTAATAATTGTATCCGGTGATATTTCGTCCATAAGCATACATACACCAACTACATCTGCTATGGCATCCATAGAACCTACTTCATGAAAATGAATCTGTTCTACAGGCATACCATGAGCATTGCTCTCTGCCATTGCAATAAGATTGTAAACTGCCAAAACATCATTTTTTACCTTTTCATTTATATTTAATTTTGAAATAATATTTTTAACATCTGCCATTGAACTATGAGCGTGGTGGTGTTCTCCGTGGGAATGTTCCTCTTTTTCTTCATGAGTATGCTCATATGTATATTGAGCATTTTCTTTATGAATACAATCACGTACATGTTGTGAATTTTCTTTATGAATATGCTCATCAAAATTGTGTTCATTTACATCATGGCTATGTTCTTCTTCACCATTTATATACGCATGCATATGTGTTCCCTTTATTCCACACTTTGTAATTTCTTCTTTTGTAAGTGTTACTCCCGGTATACCTAAATGATTGAATCTATTTACAAAATCTTCCGGATTGTTATGTAATTCTAAAAGGGCTGCCATAAGCATGTCCCCGGCAGCACCCATATTACACTCAAAATATAATGTTTTCATTTTTGCTCCTTAAATATTATTTCATGTGATTAATCATATTTGCCATATAACCTGCACCAAATCCATTGTCAATGTTCACCACACTAACACCACTGGCACAAGAATTTAGCATCGAAAGAAGTGCGGATAGTCCTTCAAAAGCTGCGCCATATCCTACACTTGTTGGAACTGCTATCACAGGGCAATCAACCAAACCACCTATAACAGATGCTAAAGCTCCCTCCATTCCTGCTATTGCAATAACAACCTTTGCACTCATCAATTCCTTAGAATGTGCCAAAAGTCTGTGAAGTCCTGCAACACCTACATCATAAAGTTCCACAACTTCATTACCTAAAACACGGGCTGTAAGAGCTGCCTCTTTTGCCACGGCCATATCACTGGTGCCACCTGTTGCAACCACGATTTTGCCTAAACCATCAGCCTTTGGCATATCTCCTATTATACCAATTCGACTAATTTCATCATAAAAATAATTTATATTTATTTTTGCAATTTGCTCTTTTACAAAATCAGTTTTATCTTTATCCATTCGTGTTATTAGCACAGGACTTTGACCATTTTTTACAAATGTTTTTGAGATATCAGCAATCTGTTCTTTTGTCTTTCCTGCACCATATATGACCTCAGCCGTACCCTGTCTTAAATCTCTATGTAAATCTATTTTAGCAAAACCTAAATCTTTAAACGGCTCCATTTTCAGTTGTAAAACAGCATCATCTACTGACATTGTTCCATCAGCAACCTTTTGTAATAAATGTTTTTTATTCATAGTCTATCCTCTATCCTATTAATGTAGTTTGATTCTGTTAAAACCTCATTCATACTTCCTGTTCTGTATCCCTGCAAATCAAGAGTTACATAAGAAAAACCTATTTCTTTAAATTGCTCTGCAACTACTTTTCCGTCATTTGTTACGAAGTCCTGTATCTGTTCAGGCAATAATTCTATACGAGCCATATTTCCATGAACTCTCACTCTTGACTGAACATAACCTTTTCTAATCAATATATCTTCTGCCTTGTCTACCATCACAAGTTTTTCTTTTGTGATTGTTTCACCATATGCAAATCTTGATGCAAGACATGCCTTACTTGGCTTATCCCATGTAGGAAGTCCCAAATATTTTGAAAGTTCTCTGATTTCTGATTTGTATAAACCAGCCACCTGCAAAGGACTTTTCACATCCAGTTCCTTTATTGCTTTAAGTCCCGGTCTATAATCTCCATTATCACTAAGGTTTGAGCCTTCACATACGTAGTTTACATTATTTTCTTTTGCAATATTTTTTATCTCTGAAAAGATTACTTTTTTACATATGTAACATCTGTCCGGTGGGTTGTTTGCAAATCCTTCAATATCCAAAGGATTATATCCACAAATTATATGTTTAATCTTTTCTTTCTGACAAAAAAACTTTGCTGAATTTGTTTCCTTTTCAGGAAAGGCTGCCGCATTTAATGTAATAGCCACTGCCTTATCTTTTAATACATCATGGGCCACCTTTAATAAAAAGGTAGAATCAACTCCACTTGAAAATGCAACTGCCACACTTCCAAGACACTGTAAATAATCTTTTAAATCAACATATTTCTTTTGCAGTTCTTTATCCATGTTTTTACATCCTTTTTTTCCACTTATAGGTGCTATTTTAAAATACTTTTCAAAACTAATTAAATACCTATATTTTATATCAAATTTTGTCCTAAAATCATATGTTAATTGTAGGAATTTTCACACAAAATATATTAAACATTTACATTAACAAATTTGTGTATAAATAAAGCAACTATATTGTTTAATTAACAATGTACAAAAAAGTTGCAGAACTTTCTGCAACTTTTTAACTAATTTAAAGAAGGAAGATTTGAAACATATTCTTTAAATACATTCCA
>URQO01000100.1 GCA_900550135.1 uncultured Eubacterium sp. | reverse complement strand
ATTATATTTTGTGTCGGAACAACGTTTCACGACATACTGCTCCGGAGCGTTATTCTTTATTTGACTTGCCACATAGCGAACTGAACGTGGACTACTGTATCTCTCGTTGTCATTTCCGTATATAGTCTCTACTGTTCCGTCCTGATAGTGAATCTGAACATATGCTGTTGCAACAAATTCTCTTGCATAATTATTTTTGTTTATATTTACAATCGCTGCGGCATAACTTCCTGTCTGGTTGTTTAACCATCCGGTATTTTTTACATCTATAAGTGTATATTTGCTATCCTTTGTTAATGATGAACCGTTTTGTTCAAATAAATCTTTTGAAGTAATCAGTATCCCTTCTGTAACAATTCCTTTGCTCTGATCTAACAGTTGCTCATCACCTATTACTTTTGCTGAAAATCTTAATCCTGTAGGGTCATTTAATCTTATTGAAGCTTTTTTATCAACGGAAACTGTAATATCTTCAATTGACTTGAGTGTGACATTATCTGTGACTTTGATTTTATCACCCGGTTTGTATGCAACAACCTTTCCATTTGTAGTTGCATAATATCCCATATTTTTCTCATCAGGTAAAGTAATTGTTTCTCTATATAAAACATTGTCTTTATAAATGCTATCATCAATAGTTACTGTTAAAGGTTCTTCCACTGTTGATGTGATTGTTCCATTACTGTTTTCTGTATTTTTTACACCTAAAGCAGTGTAATCATCCATTGTTTTTCCTGCATCTGCTATTGTGATTTTGTCAAATGTTCCACCCTTTATTATCTCGCCTGTCTGTGAGTTTCCATTTTTATCACCATTTATATACAAATGTTTTACATGTCCTGCATTTATAACTACATGAGCTAAAACTTCATCGTATTCTGTATAAACCAAATCGTATGTGCCATCATTTATGTGTAAATAACCAGTGTTATGTGTTTCTGAATAATAATTCTGATTCATAAATACATTGCCATATGTTCCACCGTTAATTGTAACTTTATATTCACCACCAATAAACATATCCTTTGCTGTCTGGTCATCCGAGTCACCATATGCATTGTCATTTACAGTACAGTTGTTTAATGTTACTGTGCCTTTTCCATTTTGGAATGTAACGCCACCTGTATATGTATCTATACAATCATAATTGTTTCCCCCCTTTGCAGTAACATTTGTCATTGTAATGTTTGCTGTTCCATTTACATATAAAACATAAGCTACATTTTTATTTCCGTCCAAAACTACGTCTGTAAGATCAAGTATATTTGAACTCTGAAGTCTTATAAGTCCGTTGTCATTGTATGCAGATGCTGAACTGTTTGCAATTATTTTTCCGTTCTTTATGGCTATTTTATTTGTTGATTTTGCCTTTGTAATAATTCCTGCTGTTGTAGTAACAGTATATCCGTTTAAATCAAGTTCTACATCTTCTGATGAAGAGCAATATATTTCTTTTTCGCTGACTGTAATGTTTGATGTAAGCTTTCCACTTCCACCACTTTTAAACAGATTGACATATTCATCTGCTGTAGAAATTGATGTTATTTGAGATTCATCTGCTTCAACTGTTTCGGTAGATGTAATAACCGGTACTGTTAATATCATTGTAAGAACCATTACAACTGATAATATTTTCTTAATTTCTTTCATATTTCCCTCCAATTAATTCTTTTTAATATAAACTTTACTCCATGTTCCGTATTTTTTTGCTTTTTTTACTATCTTGAAAGCTCTTGCTTTTATGTAATATTTCTTTGCCTTTTTAAGTTTTCTGATTTTTGCTTTCTCTGTTTTTGTAGTAACTGTTTTTACATTTGCAAATTTCTTTGATGTGCCAACCTTTACAACATATCCATCTACATTTTTTATTTTCTTTAAACTAGCAGTTACTGTTGTTTTTTTAACTGTAACTTTATTAATTTTTGTTCTGCCAATTGTAAGACTTTTTGTAGATGGTTTAGTTTTCTTAGTTGTTGGCTCAGTTTTTTTGGTTGTAGTTTCCTGTGACGCCGTTGTAAAAATATCATATCCAAAATTGTCACCGTTTCCATTTCCATTTGATGCTGGTACAAACGATGTGCTTGTGAAAATAATTAAAGCACATAACATTGTTGCCAGTATGCTTAGTGAAATTGTTGTTTTGTTCATAACTCTCCTTTCCGTAAAATGTTGATGGTTTTAGTATATCATAAAATGGGTTGAATGGGGGAAATTAGTTTGTGCGAACTCCTTTCTTATGGAAAATAAAATTTTCAATTTTATTTTCCATAAGCGGCGTGCATTCCTTAAATGCACGCCTATAAATCAAAAACAACACACAGTCTCTTGTGCAAGCACAAGCCTGTGTGTTGTTTTTAATTTATAATCGTTCGCTTAAAAATTGCTAACGGATTAGTTGTTGATTAATTTGTCGCTTTCGTTGTTCCAGCTATAAAGTTTTCTGATTTCAGCACCAACTTTTTCTGATGGATGTTCTGAAGCTAACTTTCTCATAGCCTTGAAGTGAACCTGACGTCCTGCTGGTGACATATCAAGTAAGAATTCTTTTGCGAATGTTCCATCCTGAATGTCTGAAAGAACTTTCTTCATTGCTTTCTTTGTATCTTCTGTTACAATCTTTGGTCCTGTTATGTAATCACCATATTCTGCTGTATTTGAGATTGAGTATCTCATTCCTGCAAAACCTGACTGATAAATAAGATCAACGATTAATTTCATTTCGTGAATACATTCAAAGTAAGCATTTCTTGGATCATATCCAGCTTCGCATAATGTTTCAAAACCTGCCTGCATAAGAGCACAAACACCACCACAAAGTACTGCCTGTTCACCAAATAAGTCAGTTTCTGTTTCTGTTCTGAATGTTGTTTCAAGAACACCGGCTCTTGCTCCACCAATACCTAATGCGTATGCAAGTGCTAAATCTAATGCTTTACCTGTAGCATCCTGTTCAACAGCTACCAAACAAGGTGTACCCTTGCCAGCCTGATATTCTGAACGTACTGTATGACCTGGTGCCTTTGGTGCGATCATTGTTACGTCAACATCCTTTGGTGGCTTAATGCATCCAAAATGAATGTTGAAACCATGAGCGAACATTAACATATTGCCTGCTTCAAGGTTTGGTTCAATATCTTTTTTGTACATATCAGCCTGAAGTTCATCGTTGATAAGAATCATGATGATGTCAGCTCTCTTTGCTGCTTCAGCTGCTGTGTAAACTGTAAAGCCCTGCTTTTCAGCCTTTGGCCATGATTTACTTCCTTCATATAAACCAATGATGACATCGCATCCTGACTCTTTTAAGTTTAATGCGTGTGCATGACCCTGGCTACCATAACCGATAATAGCTATAGTCTTTCCTTCTAACAATGAAAGATTACAATCTTCCTGATAATAGATCTTTGCTTCTGACATTTTTGTCGCCTCCATTTGTAATTTAATTTATATTTATACGATAAATAACATCGTACAAAAAGCCTATTTTTCTCCTCTGGCAAGTCCTGTAATACCTGTCCTTACCAATTCTAAAATCTCATAGTCACTAACAAGACTTAAGAATGCTGACAATTTTGACTGACTACCTGTGATTTCAATCATCACACTGTCTTTTGCTACATCAACGATGTTCGCTCTAAAGATTTCTGTCATAGATCGGAAGAGCGTCGTGTAGGGAAAGAGTGTAGATCTCGGTGGTCG
>URQO01000099.1 GCA_900550135.1 uncultured Eubacterium sp. | reverse complement strand
GCGACCACCGAGATCTACACTCTTTCCCTACACGACGCTCTTCCGATCTAAAGAACATCTTTTTAAAACCGGACTTAATATTCGGTATTCTAACCTCTTTTACATTGGTACAATCGGAAAAAGTACCATATAGACTATCTAACGAATGAATCTCTGTCCATCCGCTTAAATCTATCACTTCTAAATTTGTGCAACCTGAAAAAGCTTGTTGTAAATCCAATAAAGAAGGAACACTCCAGCCATCTAAACTAAATTTCTGTAAGTTTTCACAACCATAAAATAACCATGGCAAATTAGCAATTTTAGTAGGATTCCAACATTCTAAATTCGCAGATTGCAGATTAATGCAATTATAGAATACAGCAGATCCTTCTGTCGCATTTGGCAGCACCCAAGATTCAATACCTGTATCGGCCAGAGATGTTAAACCTTCACATTGATAAAATGCATAACTGATATCTGTAAAATTTCTTGTATTGGTTTCATCCCAGTTTAAACGTACATTACTTAAACTGGTACATCCTTGAAACAATCTGCTTATATTTTTTACATTGGACGTATTCCATGCACTTAAATCAACGTTATCAATAGAAGAACAGTTTGTGAATAATCTGGATATATTTGTTACATTTTGTGTACTTAGTTGCTCTATACCAAGTACCGTAGTTAAATTGGTACAGCCATAAAATAATGCGTCCATAGTGGTAGTTTCAGATGTATCGAAATTACCTGCAAAATCTATCTTTGTAATGTTTGCATTCCAACCTGTTCCTAATGTGCTGGTATCAGAATTGTATTGTGCAAACAAAGCACGAATATCAGAGGGTGCTTTTACTCCGCCTTCTGCACTGATATACATATCAAAGCCTTGTTGATCATTTTTCACTAAATAGGCAATAACAGAGTTTCCTTCTTCTGCAATATTACGTGCATAGACAATATCGGTTCTGTCCTTTACAGTTACTTTTCTGGAGTCCTCCGCAGAGGCATTGTCCATATAGTCTAATAATTCATCTCGAAAGGTAACAGAATGTACTTTGTCGCCTACCAGCTCTCCATTGACAATTACATTGCTGAAATTCAATACTTGGTTTAAACCTGCTGTTTCCATAATTTGATTGCCTTTGGAAGGTGCTTTTTCAACTTGACCAACTTCCAAATATACATCCGGCTGTCCCCAGACTGGTTTCAACGTAATGTTCTCATCCGGCATTACAATACTTTCACCTGCCGAATAACGTGTGCCTGCATATTTTCCGTCCGTAACAATCCAGCCACCAAATGTGTATTTTTCTTTTGATATATCGGAGGCATTGGCAAGTGTTACAATTGCACCTGAAGCTGCAGATTGATCTAAAGGTGCTGTACCTGTTACGTTATCTCCCAGTTCATAATGAATGGTGAGGTCAGATTTATTTAGAATAACTTCAGGAAATGTAACACTTCCATTTGAAGTCGTTTCATCAGTTAAGCCTGTATAATAAGTTGTAGAAAAAGATTGTCCTTCAAATACGCATTCCGGACCCATTACATCAGGATTTAACATAACCTTTAATTTTACCTGTAGAATATCACCTGCATTAAAATCATCGGTTTTAATGGTAACTCCCTGTTTATCCTGGTGAACAGTAGCATTTGTGCTTCCATACACCAGCGTTACTTTAATCGGTTCCGCGCTTGCCTCTGTAATTTCTTTTATCATCGTTTGATTTTGTGCAAGATTTAACTCCATTGTTCCTTCATGATGATCAAATAATGCTTTACTAAAAGACACCAATAGTTCATTGGCATAGAATTCTTCCAATGCCTTTGCTTCATCAGCAAATTGTTCCAAGACACTGCTTACAGTTGTGCTGTATTGATAAGTAACCAAAGCATCGTTTTCTTCCAAGATGTTGTCAAGTTCAGATAGTTTATTGTTAAGTTCATTTTCTTTATTTACAGAAGAACCCAGTGCCCATAAGACTACGGTTGGGTGATGATTCATATCTTTTGCTTCTTTGACTGCTTCTATTGCTTTATCCACTGCCAACAATTCATCTGCGTTTCCGCCAATTTGGCTTAAAGAAGTATTGGCATCATACTCTGCCGCAGTTTCAAGCCAATCAGTTTCGTTAATTTGATTTCCTCCATATGTAATGATTTTAACAGGATTAGAGCCATATGCATACACCATGTCACTGGATTTTCCACTCCAACCTGCAATGACCGATCCTGCTTCTTGTGTTGATTGCTTACCTGTATCTGACGAGTCTACCAAAAAGATGACATTCACCGGCTCTTTCGGTTCAGCATGAATCAGGTAGGTAATTTCTGCCTCAGTTCGTTCTTCGTTTAAATACTCTACTGAAACAGAACCTTCCTCCTCATTTCCTGAAGCTCTGTTTGATACTGCACTTACTATATTCATAAAATGGAAAGGTAATAAAGTGAGTATCAGCAATGCACATAAACATACTGCCAGTATACTTTTGGATTTTTTACACACGTTCACTTTGTTAAACACTCCTTTTCATATATCAGGCTTAACCGTATTAATATATGTAATCCTACAAAAAGCAAAATGGAATTCATGGACATCTTCTAAAATCTCTTTTTATTTTCTTGGTGATATCATTATCCTCTGATGGAACCAAAAGCAGACATTAAGTAGACTTTTAATAATAGATATGGTAGAATGTCGAAAAGGCTTAACTGCGTTAGTCATTTTCCATTTTATGGTGATTATCCGGTGAGAAATAAAGTCTACCTTTTTTTCCAAATAAGAGGATTCTTAATAGATTTTGTTTTTATAATATAAATTCTTTTTAAAAGTTCATTGATTAATACTGAAACAAATTAGAACAATTTACAATATTATACTAATCTGTTCATAATTCAGTCACACCTTATTGAAAAGAAACGAGTATACTATAAATGTAGTCAAGAGATAACGTTGCTACATGCTCATTGATTTCCCCCACTTAATCAATGAAATAAATGCTAACAAAAAGGCATACCGAATCGAAAGATTCGGCCTTTTTGTTTTTACAGCATAATTTTTACAAATAAAAAACAGGCACTTTAAAAGTGCCTGTTTTTTATTTTGCTACAATATTGACCAGCTTACCCGGTACATAAATTTCTTTTACAATTTGTTTGCCTGAAAGTTCTGCTGCTACTTTCGCATCTGCTTTTGCAGCTGCAATTGCGCTTTCAGCATCAATATCTGCCGCAACTTCTAATCTGCAACGAATTTTTCCGCATACCTGAACCACAATTTCAATGGTTTTATCCACACATTTACTCTCATCATATTCAGGCCATTGCTGCTGACAAACCATACCATCGCCGAGCTTAGAATGCTCCCATACTTCTTCACAAATATGGGGCGCAAATAGATTCAACAATACAGTAAATAATCTTAATTCACCTTTGGTTACAGAGCCTATATCATAAATATCATTTAACAAAGCCATTAATGTCGCAATTGCTGTATTGAATTTTAACGTTTCAATATCTTCACCAATCTTTTTGATGGCTCTATGGAAAGAAGCTTCCAATTTAGGACTAAGCGCTTCCTCTGATGTCATGATGTCTTGCAAATTCCAAAAGCGTTCCAGAAAACGTCTGCATCCTTTGATACTTGCCGTACTCCAAGGAGCTGCTTTTTCAAAGTCGCCTATAAACATCTCATATAAACGCATGGTATCTGCGCCATATTCTTGTATAATGTCATCCGGATTCACTACATTACCG
>URQO01000098.1 GCA_900550135.1 uncultured Eubacterium sp. | reverse complement strand
GCGACCACCGAGATCTACACTCTTTCCCTACACGACGCTCTTCCGATCTTTCTGGTCTGTCAGTCTGCTTACCAAACCTATCATCATCTTCTTTGGATTTACTTCCAATCCAAGTTCTTTCTGCAAAGCTGTTTTATTTTTAACTTTTTCTTTTCTAAAGTTTTCTTTTGTAAAATTCTTTGCAATTAATTTGTCTGTTGCAGGATTGTAATCATCGTAATCAATACCATTTACAATACCACGAAGGCAATTCGATCTGGCTCTCATAAGACCATCTAAACCTTCACCATAAAATGGTGTCTTTATTTCTTCTGCATATGTATTACTTACAGTTGTAACCATATCTGCGTAAACAATACCACCTTTTAAGTAGTTTGCATTGTCGTAATCCTTTAGTTTGTCTGAAGTGAAATAATAATCAGAAAGTCCTGCTATATCTTTAACTGTGTCTATGTCCCATACACCCTGGAATTTAAGATTATGTATAGTCATAATAGACTTGATTCCCTTATAAAAATCTCCATAAGCAAATGTATCTTTCAAATATACCGGAATAAGTCCAGTATGATAATCATGACAATGTATAATGTCAGGCCTAAAATCAATTACAGGAAGTGCTGATAATACTGCTCTTGAAAAGAATGCAAATTTTTCAAGATCATATCTTACATCGCTGTATGGTGATGGACCTGAAAAATAATATTCATTGTCGATAAAATAGAATTTGACTCCTTCGTATTCCATTTCCATAATACCAACATACTGTCTTCTCCAACACAAATCCATGTAAAAATGGTCAACATATGTCATTTTGTCTTTCCATTTCTGATCCATGCACATGTACTTAGGTATCATTACTCTTACATCATACTCATTTTTGTCAAAACACTTTGGTAATGATCCAACTACATCTGCCAATCCACCTGTTTTAATAAACGGTACACATTCTGATGCTGCAAATAATACTTTCTTCATATTTTTCTCCTCCATATATTTCTTATGTATTTTAACGGCATTTATACTCCAGCCTAATTTTGTCTGCTATTAAAGCTATAAATTCTGAATTGGTAGGTTTTCCCTTTTCAGCATTGATAGTATATCCAAACAACTCATCTATAGTGTCCATACGACCTCTGTTCCATGCCACTTCAATGGCATGTCTTATGGCACGTTCTACCCTGCTTGCAGTTGTCTGAAACTTTTTGGCAATAGACGGATACAAAATTTTTGTAATAGAATTAAGCATCTCGTTGTCATTTACTGACATAATAATTGCCTCTCGTAAATATTGATATCCTTTTATATGTGCCGGAACACCTACATCGTGAATAATTGCTGTAACATCACTTTCAATGTTTCGATCCATAAATTGTTGTCTGTCTTCACCTGCATCCACAAATTTTTTGTTTTCAGGTATACGTTTGTTATATGATTTTGCACTTTTAACTCTGTCAATAATCATATCTGTTTCAAAAGGTTTAAGCATATAATATCCTGCTCCAAATCCAAATGCATCCTGAATCACACTTTCATTGCTAATAGCTGATGTAATAATAAAAAACGGTGTTCTAATAAGCATTCCTTCTTTATGTACCTTGTCCATTAAAGACAAACCATCCATCTTGGGCATAATCAAATCTAAAATAACAACATCAGGAGCCGTTTTTTTAATTACATCAAAACCTTCTTCTCCGTTTTTTGCTTTTCCAACAATCTTTATACTCTGATCTTTTGTCAATGTATCACAAATATTGTCCAACAGTTTTTCATTATCATCTACAACAACAACGCTAACAATATCTGTGATTTTATTATAATTAGTGCCAATATTTACTCTTTTATTTCCAATAGTTCTATTCATCGTTCCTCCCGTTTTGTCAAAATACAGTACTGTTTGAATTCTTTTGACAAAGAAGATTATAGTTTGTTATCTTCATATGTTCAACTTAAACAAATCGCATAAAAAACCAAATTTCGACAAACAGGTTTACATATAAAAACTCATTTTACATAAAAGTATTTATTCTCTTATATATCTTAATTTTTCAGGTCGATAAAAGACTAAAAAGGTCAATATTTTTTTAATTAATATATACTAACATTTCTTCCTTGTCTGCCAAGGTAATCTTGTAGCCATCTCTTAATTCATAATAAACTTTTGATCTAAGTTCTGTTCCATTGACTTTTGTACCATTTGTTGAATCATAATCTGCTATACGATACTTTCCATCTTTAAATGATATAACAACATGTATCTTTGATATGTAGTTTTCAGGTATAACAATGTTGGCACTTTCACGTCCAATTGTAAAAGTGCTTTTGTTAATAGGATATTTTTTGTTGTTGTATATAATCATTGCTTCCACAGTGTTTGGAACTTCTTTTTTTGTATAATGTTTTGTCTGTGCTGCTTTTTCTCTTTTTTGTGAACTTTTCTTTTTCCTAAGTTCAAGGTTGTATTCTGTAAATGGGTTAAGCACCATACCATGTAAGTTTTCACATTCATTCATAAAAGCATATGCATAAGATGCTGGAACCTTTATAAATGAAAAATTATTCATATAATCAGTCGGAATCTGTTCATATGATGTAAATACAGGCAACAATCTTGTTTTTCCACCATCTTTTACAATATCAGGTTTCAAAGAAACCCCTTCTATATATTCGTTATATATATCTGCATCATCAAAACTAGTACGCATTGCCATCAATATTTCTGATTTTTGAAGTAATTCTACAATATCTTTCTTTTTTACTTTTTTTTCAGGCTTCTTGTTATATTTTTTAATCATATCTTCAATCTGATATACTAATTCTGAATTGTTTTTTGCCATAATTTTCTCCTTAAATATATTAATAGATTTATTATACTACAAAATTCGACACATTTACAGTAAAGATTATATTATATTAATAATTTATTTTATCATATTTTCAGCCAATATTCCGTACCCACAACATGGATTGTCAATCATAACATGAGTTACAGCACCAACTATTCTTCCCGACTGAATTATAGGACATCCACTCATTCCCTGCACTATTCCGTTTGTTTTCTCTATAAGTTTTTTATCTGTTATTTTTATAATCATATTTTTATACTTTTCATTAACATTTATTTTTAAAATTTCTATATTATATTTTTTTACCTGATTATTTTCAATTATTTGTATAAAAGCTTCTCCTGTTTTTACCTGATTTGATAAAGCTATTTCCAGTGGGGAAATATTATATTTTTGCTGTAAATTCGTATATATATTCCCATATATTCCTGAATTTTCGTTTGATTCAATATTTCCAAGAACATTTGCTTTGTTATAAAGTACACTACCATATAATCCCCCTGGTTCACCTTTCTTACCTTTTTTTATTCCCCATATGCTTGCATTAAAAATCGTTCCATTATGTGAAGATAATAATTTTCCCGTATCAATATCACTTATTCCATGTCCTAATGCATAATATTTTTCATCAACAACAAAAGACATTGTCCCTATGCCCTGTGAATCATCGCGTACCCATATTCCTAACATATATTGACCATTTTTTGCCTGTTCCGGTTTAATTATAGTTGTTCTTATACCCATTTCTGATTTAATTGTAAGAATTACACTTTTATTCTTATTTTTGTTTATCAAATACAATAATTGAGCTTTATTAGATATTGATATTTTATTAAACTTTACAATATATTCTCCTGAGAACACTTTTTCATTGGCAGGTGAAACCTTTTCTCCTTTTTTATTTTCAAAATGACCAGCATCAAGATCGGAAGAGCGTCGTGTAGGGAAAGAGTGT
>URQO01000097.1 GCA_900550135.1 uncultured Eubacterium sp. | reverse complement strand
TATTTACGTTTGGACTAACAGGCTGTATTCCAGCTGAAAGTCATTCTCAATCAGAAGTATCTCAGTCAGAAGTGTCTTTAGAAATCAGTTCTGCTGCGGAAATTTTTTCAACGGAGGAGTTAGAAATTGCGAAAAATCAATTACCTGTTGTTATTGAAATTCTAATCAATGCAACGTTAAGTGAGGAGCCAATCAAAGATGGTTCTCGTATGTCTATGGAGTCTATCTGGAGATTTATTTTTTCCATTACAAATTCTCAACAGGGAGGAAATCCGTATCCTCCAAATTTATACCGGGAAGAAGTCAATCAAAAATATGTAGCGGAAGACGGCACGGAATATACGCTCGAATGCAAGTATCTTTCTATGGAACATGTGCAACAAATTGCACATGAATTTTTCGGTGTAGATTCGTTTTATTATAATCAATATTACGATGCAGAGAAAGGAGGATATGTCATCCTTCCTATGGACTTCCCTTATGATTTTACTTATAAAGATTTGGTCATAGAGGCTCAGACCAACGGTAATATTACTGCGGAATTTATCTTAATGCCAAGCTATGATGAAACCTGGGACTATGGTAAATATCGTTACGAATTTCAACTGATACACGAAGATGAACGCACTTTTATTCGGTTCTTGCATTCCCAAAAAATATAATATATTTTATATATACTGTTACAATTGAAATGTTGCGTTAAAAGAGTGGTTGACGAAATTTATTGTTTTATTTTATAATGCTTAGCAATAATGGGGTGTGATAATATGGAAAATCAAGTCCTGATTGGAAGAGGTATCAGTAAGCTTTCAAATCAAATACACAGGAATATAGCAATATCTTGTTCTTCAACAAATATGAGCGGTACACAAGGAAGGGTTTTACATTTTATTTTATCTAATAATGGGGATGTATTTCAAAAAGATATTGAATCAGAATTTAACTTGCGCCCGTCAACAGCCACAGGCATTCTAAAATTAATGGAGAAAAACGGTGTTATACGCAGAGAAAGTACTCCTTACGATGCCAGGTTAAAAAGGATTGTTATAACAGAAAAGGGTGCAGGGCTAAAAGACCAGATTGCTAAGGATGTTGTCCATTTAGAAGAAACACTGATGCTTGGAATTTCTCAAGAGGATTTAAATGTTTTTCTAAAGGTATTAGATCAAATGTTAAAAAATTTAGAGGAAGAAGCTTCATTTTAGATATATTTTAATTGATATATTAAAAGAGTCGTATTTTATTGCTGTGTATAAGAAAATAACAATGAACTGAAAGAATAGATGATTTTATCTTTTTTGAAAAAGAATATTTTTAATTTTCTGCCTATAAAAAAAGTCCGTTTTAAACGGACTTTTTTTAGCTCTAAAATTATTTGGCACTGTACATAGTGCTTGTAAAATAAATTATTTCACCCATTTTGTAATTATTTTAATCAAGAATTTTTCCTACCGGAAACAGCCATCTGAATAAAAGGCGCATCAAAGGGTTACAGACTAAAATCATTAATGGTAAGGCTATACACCAGTTAATAGGAATGTGATGAATCCAAGTAGTCCAAATTTCACTGCTAAATCCTACTGTAAGCAATGCGCCATAAAAGGATTCTAAAATTACCATAAGTGATACTGTGAAAAGTTGGAACAATACTGTAAACATCCAAGGTTTCATCCAAGGCCTGCCTATTTTTTTCATCAGCATTTTAACAAAGGGACAACCAACAAAATATTCAAGACAAAAAACAACAACTAAGGTTAACGGCTCCAAAAGCCATGCTTGTTTTACCGCATCCCATGATACTCCCATACTAAGGAACATATTAAATATAAGCATACATGTACACATGAATACTACATTCAATACGGTAAAAATAAGATCTTCCCTCTTATTTTGAGGCATCATCATTTTCTTCGATATACTTGACATTCAATAACCTCCATATACTTAGCTTCCTAACTATTTTAACATTTCATTTTTTTATTGTCAACTGCTTTTTGTTTATCATAACAATATGCACTATGTGAAATATCAATCAAAAATTTGTCATGGCTCAACAAGAAAATCGCAAAATAAAAATCTTCTGTATCAGATAGTTTGAAATAGAAAACATATGTAAATTTTTTTGAAATGCATGTAGTTTTATAGACAAACATCGAGTATAATGTTACTATAAATAAATCAAAACTAAGTTTGTAAGGGGTAATATAAATGGACGCAAAAAAACGTAGTACAATTCTATCGGGGGCTTCTATCGGAGTTGCTTTGGGAGCAATTGCAGGCGGTCTGATTGGCTATTACGGTTTTCAAAATTTACCAATCGGTTTGGCAATCGGTGTGGCTGTAGGAGTAGTGTTGGGTTCTGCATTTGACTTTTTCATGGTAATGTTGGCTCGTAAAAAGAAGCAAAAATTGGAAGAACGTGAGTTGATGCAGGAAATTGAAAAAGAAGAACATCCGCATCAAAAAAAGAAACATCATAAATAATAAAGCACGTGAGAGCTGATTTATTTGCTCCTCACGTGCTTTATTTACATTTCAGAAGTTTACATATCATAAGAGCAGGTATAGTAATCAACCCCCATATCACTGTAAATGGAAGACATACTTGTCCTTTGATATTGAAAGGCAAATCTGAATAGTCCCAAACCTTTCTCTTCATCATTACATTGACTACCAGACCTGTGGCAAGTTCTACACCGGTAATAATAAAAGAACCTGCAACGCATTTTACTGGTAAACTTTTTTGTTTTAAAAGACCATTGCATACTTTATTGATAAAACATAGGCTGGTTCCTCCCGCTACCGCCATGGATACATGTGTCTTTCTGCGGTACAATAGTTCTATTGCAGGATAAATGGAACTTCCGGCTAAAAATAATCGTGCGGCTTGTACCATAAAAATCTCCTTGATATCTTGTAATAAATAAATTATTTGCAGAATAAAGAAAATTATCCTTGATACAGTACAAATTTTCATGGTAATTTTAGCTTGTTATTATTGTGTAAAAATAGGGTATTTCTAAAATAGAGTTCATATAAACGTAATAATTTTGTGTATTTATACATTTTATAGTAAAATATTTGAGTGTTTTACACAAAACTTATGGAACGTACTCTCTTTTTTTGCAGTCGACATTATTTATTGTTTATGATAAAATAAAAATGAAAATTATATCAAATATGAAATTTAAAAGAGGTTGCATATATGAAAATTTTGGTTACAGGCGGTGCAGGTTATATTGGCAGCCATACCTGTGTAGAATTGTTACAAACAGGTTATGAAGTTGTTGTGGTAGATAATTTTGATAACAGTAAACCTGAAGCAATTCGTCGTATTGAAGAGCTTGCCAATAAATCATTCTCGTTTTATGAAGCTGATGTACGCGATGAGGAAAAATTAAGAGAAATTTTTGCGAAAGAACACATTGATGCTGTAATTCATTTTGCAGGACTAAAAGCTGTTGGTGAATCTGTGCAAGTACCTTTGAAGTATTATAACAATAATCTTATTTCAACTTTGGTTTTGCTGGATGTTATGAACGAATTTGGTGTAAAGAATTTTGTGTTTAGTTCTTCCGCAACTGTATATGGAAATCCATCCAAAATGCCGATTACGGAAGATTTTCCTTTATCCACTACCAACCCATATGGCACTACAAAACTAATGCTGGAACAAATTTTAAAAGATGCCGCAAAAGCAGATACTGCATTTAATCCTGTGATTTTACGCTATTTCAATCCGGTTGGCGCACATGAAAGCGGTCGCATTGGTGAAGACCCGAATGGAATTCCAAACAATTTGATGCC
>URQO01000096.1 GCA_900550135.1 uncultured Eubacterium sp. | reverse complement strand
TGAAAAGTGGTTATCCCTCTTTCCGCACCATATAGGGAACGGCAGGTGTGATTTGTTAAGTTGAGAACTCAAAAAATCCAAAATTTTTCCAGAATGAAAAAAGCCCGCACAAAACAGACTGTTTGCACGAGCGAATGAATTTATATATCTAATTAACGATTTTATTGATTGCTTTTTCCATTTATAGCCGATAGATTTCTTTAAAACATTCCATGAAACATACTCCTTGATTTACACATCAAAATTATTTTCCAAAATCATAAAGTATATTTCTAAATAATTTCTAAATGTACCATAGACTTCTTTGTTTGATGTGGATAGCATAAAAACCTTATGATACAATATCTAATTAAAGGAGATGAAATCACATGAATAAAATTGCTATTATTGAAGATGATATAGACATTTGCAATATGATTGCAAAATTCTTAGAAAATAATAAATATATCGTTCATTATGCCTTGAATGGTGCAGAGGGAATAGAATTATGTAAATCGCTTGTTCCAGATTTAATAATACTTGATATTATGTTACCGAAGTTAAATGGAAATGATGTATTACAGAGATTGCGTAAATTTACAAACGCTCCTGTCATTGTTGTTTCCGCCAAAACAATGGTACAGACAAAAATAGATTTATTAAAATTAGGTGCTGATGATTATATGACTAAGCCGTTTGACCTGCATGAGCTTCTTGCTCGTATTGAAGCAAATTTGAAAAGGACTTCAAATACGTCCTGTCAAAATGATACTTTGACATATAGAGATATTGAAATCAATAACTCTCTAGTTTATATCAAAGAGGTATTAGTATCTTTTACATCAACCGAGTTAAAGATTTTAAGACTATTATTGCAATATCCGCAAAAAATTTTTTCAAAGCAAAATTTATATGAATCCATTTGGAATGAAACTTATGCTTATGATGATGATACGATAAATACCCATATCAGTCATATTCGTAAAAAAATTAAGGCGATTACAAATGAAGATTATATACAAACCATTTGGGGAATCGGTTATAAAATTAAATAACTTTAGATTTTCTTTAGACTTATTAGATATAGTGGCATAGAAAGGAGTGTTTAGAATGACAAAATTTATATGCGAAACAAAAAATCTAAGCAAAAAATATAAAGATTTCTATGCTTTAAAGAATGTGAACTTAACTATTCCAAAAGGAGAAATCTACGGTCTTGTAGGCGAAAATGGGGCAGGAAAAACGACTTTAATCAGGTTATTAACAGGTCTTAATTTTAAGAGCGAGGGAGAAATTATCCTATTTGGACATAAGGATAATCTGCAACATGAAAGGTCAAAAATCGGTTGCACGATTGAAATGCCTGCGTTATATAAGGATATGACAGCTTCTCAAAATTTGGAAGTACAAAGAATACAACGAGGTATTCCAAATAAAAAATGTATTACCGATACTCTAGAGTTGATAGGCTTATCCAATGCTGGTAAAAAAAGAGTAGCAAACTTTTCTTTAGGAATGAAACAAAGGCTTGCTTTAGGCGTTGCATTATTAGGCGAGCCAGAATTTTTGATTTTGGACGAACCCGTCAACGGACTTGACCCAACAGGAATTATTGAATTAAGAGAACTTCTTAAAAAATTAGTAAAAGAACGAGAGGTAACGATTTTAATATCCAGCCATATATTAAGTGAATTACATCAGCTTGCTACCTGTTACGGATTTCTTCATAAAGGAGAACTTTTGAAACAAATTTCTACCGAAGAATTAAACGAAGAATGTAAACGCCATATTTGTTTAAGGACAGATAATATCCAAAAAACCACTCTTTTATTAGAGCAAAAGGGAAATATTAACAATTACTCCGTTTACCCCGATAATTCTATTCGGATATACGAGTGCTTAGATAATGTAAGAATGATTTCTAAATTACTATCCAGTAATGGAGTTATTATTGATGAAATTTCTGTGCAAGGAGAAAATTTGGAAACATACTTTGAAAATCTAATAGGGGGACGAAAAAATGTTTAATCAAATAAGAGCAGAATTTTATAAGTTATTTCATACAAAGGCATTGTACTTAACCTTTGCTTTGATTTTAGCAGTCTTTGGAATTTTCTCCATAGGCGGTCAGCAACAATTTGTGGCATCAAGTTCAAGTTTAGACGAAACATGGAAAATAGGAGAAACTGTTGGATTTCTTGCTCGTGCTTATAGCGATACAGCACACCCATTGATTGAAGAAATAATAAGGACAGCCACATCTTATACTGTATTTTTCTGGCTGATTGTTCTTATATTTTCTGTCATTTTCTTTTCAAGAGAATATACGGATTCAACAATTAAAATTGCAATCGCAAGCGGACAAAGCCGAATTAAGTTTTTTGTTGCGAAATATATTGTGATTTCGATTACCAGTATATTTCTATACTTTTCATTTATTATGATTGCATTTATAATAGAATGTGCGAAATTTAATATTCCAATACAACTGTTTCCAATGCTGAAAATTGCAGGACTAAATTGTATGATTATGGGAGCATTTATCGGAATTACACTTATGTTATGTGTAATATTCAAACATACGGCAATCGTTGTAGGTGCTATGTCATTGTTTACATTTAGCGGACCGCTTATCTATATGATGACATGGGATAATATGTCAACTCAATCATGGAGAGTTCTAACCTATTTAAAAATAAATCCTATGTATTACTGGATGAATACCTGTTCTTATAATATGATAAATAATTTAGAAATCAATATTTTGATTTATTTCGTGGGAACTGTAATTATTACATTTCTTGTTTCAGCATTGATACTAAGAAAGCAAGAAATACGCTAATCATAACAGAAAGGGGAAATGCGAATATGTTATATTTCTTATTGATTTGCTTTATTTTCATATTAGCATTTTCCTTATTCTCTATTATCAGAACAATTCGCAACATAAATAAGCAAATAAAGCAACAACGGAAAATACGAGTATCTTTATCAAATAGGGACATTGAAGAATTAGCTTATGCAATCAATCAAAAAGATAATCTACATAAAAAATTACAGGTTCAAATTAAGCAGGAAGAAGAACAGTTAAAACAGTCTATATCTAATATAAGCCACGATTTAAGAACACCTTTGACATCTATACAAGGCTATTTAACACTTCTGCAAGAATGTGAAGATAAACAGGAACAAGGACAATGCATTAAAATCATTAAGGCAAAAACAGATTATCTCACGGATTTAGTACAAGAGTTTTATGATTTATCTGTGATAGAAAATGAGCAAGTTGATATTGAATGTGAGCGTGTTGACATAAATAGAATTGTTACAGATTGCTTAATTGAAAAGTATTATGAATTTGGAGAAATCCAACCAACCATTCAAACAGAAAATACTCCTGTATGGATATACGGAAATAACCTTATCTGTAAACGAATTATTGAAAATTTAATTGTAAATGCACTTCGTTATTCAGATAATTACATTGAAGTTTCTATCAATCAAAAAGGAGTGTTCACAATTAAAAATTCAACAAAATCCCTTGATGATATTGATGTAAACTTATTATTTAACAAGTTTTATACTGTTGATAAATCACGCACCAAAGGAAGTTCTGGTCTGGGCTTGTATATTGTAAAGGAATTGCTGAAAAAGATTGACGGTAAAATTGAAAATGTAAGTTACGAAAAAAATATTTTGTCTATTAGCATTTGTTTTCCCTTGTATAATGATAAAAAGTTACTGTGATCAGAACATCTGAATACAGTAACTTTTTTAGTAGCTTTAACTCTCTTTTATAAGTTTTTCAAAATATTCTCTTTTCTTCTCTGGAAGTTGATTTAAAAATTCTTCCAGCCATTTTTCTTCTTCTAAAATTCCCTCGTCCTCATAATACTCTGGATATTCCAAATATATTTCATGTTCTCTTTCTT
>URQO01000095.1 GCA_900550135.1 uncultured Eubacterium sp. | reverse complement strand
TTGTTATTATCTGGCAAGCTGACAGCACATCTGAATCAGATTGACCAGGAAGTAAGAGGGCAGGTAGAAGTGTTAATGAAACAGATGGCAGAAAAACAGGGCGTGAATGAAAACTTAAAGAGGCAGGACCAGATGAGGTGGGTTAGATTGATGAATAATATTAAGGTTTGTGCAGAAGAAATTGTGTTGAAAGATTTTGTATATAGATAAGTGGAAAGGGCGGCCGAAAGGCTGCTCTTTTTGAAAAAGATTTTGATTTAATGAATTGCAGATAAATTTTTAATGTTTTGAAAAAAGAATGTGTGTTCGTAAAACTCACTATTTCGTGAGAAAATCTTGATATAAATTAATTACAATGTTATACTAAGTTGAACTCAGAGAATAACTGCTATTGGAGATTAGAAATGTCAGTATGTTATGATAAACTTTGGAAGATTTTAGTAGATAAACGGATGAATAGAACAGAATTAAAAGATAAAGCTGGAATAAGCTTTAATGTACTTGCCAAAATGGGAAAAGGAGAACCTGTTTCACTAGAAAGTTTATATAAAATTTGTAAATCGTTAAATTGCAATATTGGTGATATAATAGAGTTTTCTGACGAAGTAATTAAGTAGTAAAGAGGAAAAGAAAATGGACATATATGAAAAAATTAAAAATCTTGCAGATAAATATGCGTCGGATCTTAAAAATCAAGTGGATGCTCGAATCGAGGAAATGAAAAGTGATGACACATCTCACTATTTACTTTATAGAGTATTGGGAGTTACTAACGAAGAAGGAAATCTTATTGATTTATATCAGAACAAAGGTCGTTTTTTATATAAATACGCTGGTGCATTTTTAGAAGAGGCTGCTTGTATGTGTATTAAACATAAATATCCTGAAGCAGCTAAAGTGAGAATACCAAATACTTTAGGAAATAGACCAAAGACTTTTGAAATAGATTGCTTGATCGATAAATTGGCACATGAAATAAAATGGAGAGATGCAACAACAGATGGAGATCATATAACAAAAGAGCATACACGAGTTAAAGTTATAAAAGAAAAAGGGCTTACACCGATAAGAGTTATGTTTTATTATCCTCAGCGGTCACAGGCTAAAAAAGTTCAAGAAACCTTGGAAACGCTGTATAAGGGAATTGGTGGTCAATATTATTATGGAGATTCTGCATGGAAATACATAAAAGAATTAACGAATATTGATTTGTTAGCTATTTTGGAGAAAATTGCAGATTCAAGGGAGTGATATTGGAATGATAATAAATGAGGATTGCTTGGAAGTAGTACAACATATGGAAAGTTCATCTGTTGATATGATTTATTTAGATCCACCATTTTTTACACAAAAAGTGCAAGCTTTAAAAGATGTGCAGGGAAAAGAATACTCTTTTGAAGATGTATGGAGTAATAGGAATGAGTATTTAGAATATATTAGGGTACGGATAGTTGAATTTAAACGTATATTGAAAGATACGGGGAGTCTTTTTTTACATTGTGATGCTAAAGCATCTCATTATTTGCGAATAATTCTGGATGATGTATTTGGCGAAGAAAATTTTAGAAGTGAAATTATATGGAATTATAAAAGATGGTCTAACTCTAAAAAAGGTTTATTGCCAGGACATCAGACAATATTTTTTTATTCAAAAACAAATAAATATAAATTTAATGTAATTTATACAGAATATTCACCAACTACCAATGTGGATCAAATCCTTCAAGAGAGGGTAAGAGATAGCAGAGGAAAAGCAACTTATAAGATTGGCAATAATGGGGAAGTTGTTTTGGCTAAAGAGAAAAAAGGTGTACCAATGTCAGATGTTTGGGATATTCCATTTTTAAATCCAAAAGCTAAGGAAAGAGTTGGGTATCCAACGCAAAAACCTATTGAATTATTAGAGAGAATTATTCGTATTAGCACAGATGAGGGGGATACTGTATTAGACCCATTTTGCGGTAGTGGAACAACATTGGTAGCAGCAGAATTAACTAATAGAAAAGGAATTGGAATTGATATTAGTTATGAAGCTGTAGAATTAACGAAAAGACGATTGGAAAATCCTTATAAAACAGAATCTCGATTGCTGAAAGTTGGTGGAGAATCATATAGAACTAAAAGTAACTTTGAAAAGACAATATTAGAACAACTTGATTGTGAAATTGTGCAAAGAAATAAAGGAATAGATGGATTCTTAAAAAAATATTATCAAGATGCTCCTGTAGCAGTGAAGATTCAGAAACAAACAGAAAGCTTTCAAGATGCGGTAGAATTGTTATGTAATGCGGGAAGAAAAAAGAAGTGTGCTGCAACAGTTTTGATACGCACAAAAGAGGAGAATAGGATTGGTCATGTTAATATTCCATTCAATATGATTGTTATTGATGAATATAAGATGCAACTTCAACATGAGTTAGAAAATATACTCCAAGAGAAAATTGTATCAATTATGTAAGGCGGAAGAAAAAGCACTGAAAATTTGAAAAGGAAAATAGTAATGAAATTTATAGAAATATTACTGAAAAATGTTAAAAGTATTGGTAAAACAGCTTTGGCATTCTCAAGTGCATCGTTTTCTGTCCTCTCTATAATCTTATCATTCATTACATGGGAAGAGATGGGTGTGGCGAACATTTTTGTGAAAATGTTAATTTTCGTTCTCATTATTATAATGGCTTTAATTGGAAGTACTTTGTGGATAAGTGTTTTTAAAAGAAAAAGATTATTATGGACTACAGGAGATGGAAGGGTAACGGTTTGTTATTCTGATATTATGAAGTTAAGTTTTCCTAAAAAGAAAACTATTAAAAAAATAGTAGTTATTCCTGTGAATACATGTTTTGATACAATAGTTGATGAAAATATATCTTTATATGATAAGCCGCTTGTGTCGCCTACAACAGTTCATGGATTATGGATAAAGAACATGGTAAAGCATGGATTTAATATAAATGATATTGATATTGCAATAGACAAATCTATTTCACTTAGAGGAATAAATCCTGTTAAAGAGTTGAGTCGACAGGAAAAGAAACGAGGAAAATTAAAATGCTATGAAAATGGAACTATAGCTGTTGTTGAAGGGAAGAATAATGTTGAATTTTATCTGTTGGCTTTATCAGAATTTGATGAAAACAATAAAGCACAATCCTCAAAAGATGAGGTTATTAAGAGCCTTAGGAGTTTACTGGAATTTTATGATGTAAATGGCCAAGGATATCAGATGTATATAACGCTTATGGGAACTGGCAGATCGAGAGCTGGTTTGACTCATCATGATTCTCTTCAGACAATAACGTCGCTTTTTTCATTATATAGTGAAAAAATACATGGGGACATTAACATAGTGATATATAAAAAGGATAGAGATAAAGTATCTATTTTTGACTAGTAGAGGAAGGAGAATAAGTATGTATTATAGAACAAGAACGTATATTGCAGCCGATTGGTCCGGAGATTATGATGCAGTAGAACAACTGCATAAATGGAATAGCAGTAGATACTGGAGTTTATCTTTTACAGATGCCCACGATTTGATGCAAGCGCGTGATAATAGTTTGAATTGTAGTATTAAAGCTTCATTAAGTAAAAGATTAGATGCATCAAAGACATTTATTTTAATTGTTGGTAATAGTACGAAAACAGTGCGAAGTGGAAGTTGCCAGTATTGTAAAAACTATAAAACTTATACATATGCTTGTGCTCGTGGATATAGCGTGGATTATCGAAGTTACATCGAATATGAGTGCGAAAAAGCAGTCAGAGATGGATTAAGGATTATTGTATTATATAATGCAGCAACAGTGAACAAGACAAAATGTCCGGATATTGTTAAGAATATTGGAACTCATGTTGCCATGTGTTATTACGAAAATGGTCAGTATTATTGGGACTATCAAGCGGTTAAAAATGCTATTGGATAAATATAGATCGCCTGGGAAAAAGGGAATGTCGATTATAAAGATAACTATGATAAGGACCTATATTGCGATAAAAAATAATGTTGACTGGTCCTCAGTAATGTTGTATTATATATTTGTCTTGAGAGGAGGGAGAGAATGGAAAACGAACC
>URQO01000094.1 GCA_900550135.1 uncultured Eubacterium sp. | reverse complement strand
GGCCTATTAATTATATTTAAATATTTAATTTACAGAAAAACTTTCACACTCTCAAATAATATAAAGGCTTAGTATTTACAATGTGTCATCCTAAAAAGTCAGATAATACAATCTAACAATTAAAGGATAATGCTTTGAACCATTCCACAGGTCAGACCTAAAATCTAACTATGGAATGCGAATTCACTTTTGTAAAATACTAAGCCTTTTATATTATATTTGGTTAAATACTTTTATAAAATGATGTTTTATAAACTCATTCTATACTTCTAAATTATGTGTCACTTATTATTTCTTACACTTCAAAACAGCATATCAATCACTGGTTTTATGTTTCCAAATCCTCAATTGTTATCTTACTGTTATGAGGTATTGGTTTCCATTCAACTTTTTTAAACAATGCTACATACTGGGTATATCTTTGAATAATATCAAATGTTGGCCATGTAAAACAGTACAATATCTTTCTCCAAATGCCAAATTTTGGTATTCTTTTGTACTCAATAATAAATATGTATACTGCAATCAATGTATGAATGAAATAACTGCATATTCTATAAAATAATCTTGCCCAAATAACAAGGACAATACTTAAAAAGTAAGATTTCCAACCAGGAGAAAGACTTACAGTAATATTACCTGCTATATAATTAATTCCACGTCCTACAATAGTTCCTGTACTAAAAAGTGCAAAGTCTGTTACACCAAATTTCCAAACTGTAAAAGGATAAACAATTATGAAACGCAAAATCCATTTTGCGGCACTAATAACAGCCTTTGGAATCAACTGAGCAAATGTGTCAAAAGACATAAATCTATGCCTAATTGTTTTCCAGAGATAGTCATACCACATATCTCCTTCTTCCATTTTTGTATGTTTGTCCACAAATATGTTTTTGAACAATCCCCAGCCACTTTCTGCAAATGCCTGTAAATGCCCCTTTGACCATCTTAAACGCTGTCTAAGGGCAACTTTTAAGCTTACAGGCTGTTCATCATAGAATATGGCATCGTTATTGTAAGATATCTCATATCCTTCAACTACACAATCAGCTGTAAGGGCTCTGTCTTCTGTAAGTGATGTATATTTCCAACCATCTTTTACTATTTCATTTGAGAACAAAAATCCTGTTCCCTGAATGTTTGTGGCCAGATGTAACACAGAACGTGCTCTATGACGCCATCTAATTGAACGAAGCCAGTGAATGGCATATGTTGATGCTATCCAGCTTTCTGTCCAGTTCTTTGTTGTTCTGTATGATGTTATAATCTTTTCTCCCGCATCAAAGGAATCATTCATTCTTGAAATATAATCTTTCTTTAATAAGTTGTCAGAATCAAATATAAAATATCCCTCAAATGCTTCTATTCCATAATCCTTGTCTATCTGCTCAAATAAATATTTAAGTGCAAATCCTTTTGTTCTTTCGTCAGGATTAAAATGTTCATAGCATATTGCTCCATTTTCCACTGCCACCTTTGCTGTATTGTCAGTACAATTGTCCGCTACAACAAATATTGTTATTAATTCCTGTGGATAATCCTGTTTCTTTATACTATTTATAAGGTTTGCTATAACCGGTTCTTCATTTCTTGCCGGTATTAATACTGCATATTTATGATTGTTTTTTGCCGGCTCAAACTTTCTTGTAAAAAAAAGACTTATAAGCATATATGGCTTTTCATGTATAGTCAGTATGCTTAAAAATATCCCTACTATACCACATACAACCAATGTTGGTGAATATATGTAACACATAAAATCTATAACTTTTGTCATTACAGCTAGTGTCATTACGTTCATTTTTTCTTCCTCTCTTTAGTTCATAACAAAATCCTTTACATTATACTAGTAAGTTAACTAAAATACCAGCATTATTTATTTTTAAATATTTGTTGTTCTTTTTTCTTTTACGCAAACATGCAAAAAAAGTTTATTACATATCGTACCAAGGGGTGTTACATATAAGAAACCTTTCTCTTACGTGCAAAAAGCAAAAAAGAAAAGCATCCGCACACAGAATGTGGCTTATGCTTTTCTTTTTTATGTTCTATATAGTTTTATGAACTATACTAATTCTAATAAAACTTCCATAGCTGCATCACCCTTACGCTGACCAATCTTTACGATTCTTGTGTAACCACCGTTGCGATCTGCATACTTAGGAGCGATTTCATCAAATAACTTATTTGTCAAATCAACTTTCTTTGAATCTCTCTTCTTTCCAGTACTGTTTTCAGTAACTGTGTAAAGAACCTTATTCATCTGACGTCTAGCATGAAGTCTTGAAGGCTGATCTTTCTTAATAGTTTTCTTTACTTCATCGAAAACTGTTACTTTCTTGCCGTCAACAACTTCTTTAACTCTCTTACCATCTTTATCAACACGAGCAACCTTTGCTGTTACTTCAACTTCATTAAAGTTGTCTTTTTCTTTAACTGCTAATGCAATAAGTCCTTCTGCAACTTTGCTGATTTCTTTAGCTCTTGCTTCAGTAGTAACAATCTTGCCGTTATTTAAAAGACTAGTAACCTGACCTCTAATTAAAGCTTTTCTCTGACTTGAAGTTCTTCCAAGTTTTCTATAACCTGCCATTTTCTTACCTCCATAATGCTAACAAACTCTTGTTTATTAGTTTTCGTCGCTTGGTTTCAATCCAAGGCCGAGTTCTTTTAACTTAGCAAGTACTTCTTCTAATGACTTACGACCAAGATTTCTCACCTTCATCATATCATCTGAAGTCTTGTTTACTAATTCCTCAACTGTATTGATACCTGCTCTCTTCAAACAATTGTATGAACGAACTGATAATTCTAACTCATCGATATTCATTTCTAACACTTTATCTATTTCATCATCAACCGGTTCAGCGATAACTTCAATATCTTTTGAAGTTTCTGAAAGGTCAATAAATAATTTTAAGTGTTCACAAAGAACCTTTGATGCTAAACTTACAGCTTCATCAGTATCTAATGTACCATTTGTGTATACATCTAATGTAAGTTTGTCAAAATCTGTAACCTGTCCAACACGGGTATTTTCCACAGCCATGTTTACTCTTTCTACAGGAGTGTAGATTGAATCAACAGCTATAACACCAATTGGCAAGCTATCATTTTTGTTTTTATCTGAACTTACATAACCTCTTCCCTTAGTAATGATTAATTCCATACTAAGTTTGCTATCAGCACCACCGTTAAGTGTTGCAATAACCAAATCAGGGTTTAAAATTTCAATGTCAGAATCTGTTTGGATATCAGCAGCTGTAACTACCTGATCACCAGTAACATCAATATGAGCAATCTTTGGCTCATCTGTTAAACTGTTGTTTTTAATTTCGAGCTGTTTAATATTTAAAACAATCTCTGTAACATCTTCTTTTACTCCAGGTACTGAACTGAATTCATGAAGAACTCCATCAATCTTAATCTGGCTAACTGCAGATCCTGGTAAAGATGAAAGCATAATTCTTCTCAATGCGTTTCCAAGTGTTGTACCATAACCTCTTTCAAGTGGTTCTACTACAAACTTTCCATATCTTCCATCATCTGACTTTTCTACTAAAATATTTGGTTTCTCAAAATCGAACACTAATAGCCCCTCCTTTTTTGGGAATTGCTTAAACCTACTGGGAACAATATAAATAAATAAGATAATATATAAATCTTATTTAGAATATAATTCGACAATAAGCATTTCATCTACAGGTACATCAATTTCTTCTCTCTTAGGAAGTTCTTTGATTTCACCTTTGAGATTATCCTGGTCTACTTCAACCCATGCTGGGACTGTTCTTCCACCAGTTACTTCGATGATGTCTTTATATCTCTGTGAACCTTTGCAGTCCTCTTTGATTTCGATAACATCACCAGCTTTGATAAGGTATGAAGGAATGTTTACCTGCTTACCATTTACCAAAACATGTTTATGATCTACAATCTGTCTTGCTTCTTTTCTTGTTCTTGCAAATCCCATACGGAATATTACATTGTCAAGACGAGTCTCTAACATAATCATAAGATTTTCACCTGTCTGTCCAGGTTTCTTCTGTGCCTTTTTGTAGTAATTTCTAAAAGGCTTTTCTAATACACCATAAATGAATTTAGCTTTCTGTTTTTCTCTTAACTGAAGACCATATTCACTCATTTTTCTACTAGATCTGTTTAAATTTCTATTTGATTTCTTGTCTATTCCTAAATAAATTGGATCTAAACCAAGTGATCTACATCTTTTAAGAACAGGAACTCTATTTACTGCCATTACTATTCCCTCCTAAATTAGACTCTTCTACGTTTTGGTGG
>URQO01000093.1 GCA_900550135.1 uncultured Eubacterium sp. | reverse complement strand
CGGCTAACTGATTGCGTGATATTCCCTTTGCTTTTCTTGCTGCTTTAATGGCTTGCCCGAAAGCCTTAAAATCGAATTTTTCTTTACTCTGTTTCATAATCATTTCACCCAACTACATTTTACTGTTCCTCTTTTCTTTGAGATATGATTACACAGAACATAGTATTGACTGAAATAGAGCATATTATATTAAAAGCAGCGTTGTCTTTTTGAGATGAAAATGTTATACTGACAATAATCCCTATTTGATTGAAAGAAGTGATTTATATGTGTATCAACACAAAAAAGAGAAACAAAGATTTTCTCCATGCAAAGCCAGTAGATTGCGACGGTTGCATGGAGTAAAATAGTCGCAGAATAAATGCTGGCTTTGTAACTTGACTATCATAATCAAGGAGGAAGCCTGCATGAAATATAAAAATGCACAACTTATTCTTCCGGACGCATTGGTAAAAGAGCTACAAAGTTATGTTCAAGGCGAATATATTTATGTTCCTGTCGAACAGGAGCAGCAAAAGCGTTGGGGGGAAGTTTCCGGTTACAGGAAAGAATTAGAGCAACGTAATCAGAAGATAAAACAAGAATATCAAAGCGGTATTTCTATAAATTGTCTTGCCGAAAAATATTGCCTATCTTTATATGCTGTTCGGAAAATTATATATCAAAAGTAAGGTAAGGGGCTGCCGAGTGTGCAGCCTCTTATTTTTATACAGATTGGTTCGGTATTATATAGAGTATAGAAAAATTTTTCAACGAACTGTATGATAAAGAAGAAATATTTGAAGTACATGGGAGGAGGGAACTATTATGTGTACCCGATTTGTTTATAATGGGAATGACATGATTACAGGATTTAATTTTGATATTGACCTTGCAGTATGGAAACATAAAGTGATAAAAGAAAAAGAACGCTTTTATATAGGTATTTTACGACCGGACGGTACATACCACTCTTATCATGGTATCAATAGAAATGGAAATGTTGGAACATTGTTATATGTACATGGCAATCCTGCCGGAATATATCGAGATAATTCTGACTGTATAACGATTGCAGACTTAACAGAACAGTTTATTAAAGCGCAAATTTCTTTTGATGAGGTACTCCAAATTGTAAAGTCAAAGCAAATTACCTATGCGCCGGACGCAACAATGCAGGCAATGTTATCAGACAGTCATGGACATGTCTTAATCATTGAACCGGGAATAGGCTATAAAGAAGAATACGAACAATATTCCTTGATAACGAACTATTCTTTGATGAAGCCGGAAAGTACAAAATGTTTTATCGTTCCGGGGGACGATAGATATGAACGTGCTTTGAAAAAAATAGAAAAATATGGTCCCGATTTTTCAATTTCAGATGCAATTCATTTACTTTATGATGTACGTCAAGAGGGTGCATGGGCAACGAGAGTTTCTTTCGTGTATTCTGCCAAAGAGCAAACCGTATATTATGTAGAAAATAACCATTTTGAATGTATTCAAACATTCACTTTTCCGTTAGAGCGATAAGGGAGGAACCATTATGTTACAGAAAATTTATCCACGTTCAAAAGATAAAGAAACAGTATATCTTAAAAGTGTTATCACTAACCCTAATATCATAGTGGGCGATTATACTATGTATAATGACTTTGTGAAAGAACCAAAAGACTTTGAAAAAAATAATGTTTTATATCAGTACCCTATCAATCAAGACAAATTGATAATTGGGAAATTTTGTTCAATCGCGTGTGGAGCAAAGTTTATTTTCAATAGTGCAAATCATACATTATCGTCCTTATCAACATATCCGTTTCCTATTTTTTTTGAAGAATGGGGATTAGACGTAAAAGACATTACAAAGGCATGGGATAATAAAGGAGATATTGTTGTCGGAAATGATGTTTGGATTGGTTATGAAGCAGTCATTTTAGCGGGCGTTACGATTGGCGACGGTGCTATTATCGGGGCGCGAGCCGTTGTAACGAAAGATGTCCCACCTTATACAATCGTGGGAGGTGTACCGGCAAAACAGATACGAAAAAGATTTAATGAGGAAACGATTGATACATTGCTCAAATTAAAATGGTGGGATTGGTCTAAAGAGAGAATATCTAAAAATATTGCCGCTATTCAATCCGGTAATCTTGGATATTTATTATAAAGGAAACACAGACAATATTTCTCTTGACTTTTACTATCAATAATAGTACTATTGATAATAGTAAAAAGGAAAGGAGAAACAATATGTCATCAATAGATTTAGTGGTGCTTGGTATCGTGTTAGAAAAACCGCAAAGTGCTTATGACATACAGAAAGATGTAGAATATCATAACTTATCAAAGTGGACGAAAATAAGTGTGCCGTCAATTTATAGAAAAGTTCTTCAATTAAAAGAAAAAGGCTATTTAGAAAGTGATATTGTAAAAGGAGATAAATTTGCCGATAAAGCGATTTACTCTATTACAGAGAAAGGAAAAGAATATTTTGAAAAGTTAATGTTTACCTATGCTTCTCAAGATGTTCCTCTCTTATTTGATTTTAATGTGGTAATTGCAAATTTGAATAAAGTTAGTTCAAATGAAGCGATTAAACTTATTGCTCAATTAAGAGAAAGTATAAAAATCTCTGCTAAAGCTAATGAAGATTATGCAATTCAATATGCTACTATCCCACTTGTAGGGAGAACGATTTTTGAACAGCAGAAACTTCTCTATAATTCACTTTTAGAATGGCTTAACAATTTTGAAGCTCAAATGAGTAAGGAATGATGTTATGTCTGTAAAAAGTAGCTTGACGGTCATGTTTGAAGCTCCATTTTGGATTGGCGTATATGAACGATTTGACGAGGGATATTATGAAGTTTGTAAAATCACTTTTGGTAGTGAACCTAAAGACTATGAAGTTTACGATTTTTTACTAAAAAATTGGAATAGTCTTAAATTCAGTCCCCCTATCAAATCAGAAATAACAGAAGAACGAAAAATCAATCCTAAACGTATGCAACGAGAAATCAACAATCAGTTACAAAATAAAGGAATGGGAACCAAAGCACAACAGGCGTTGAAACTTCAACATGAACAAAACAAAATGGAACGAAAAGTTAAAAGTAAAGAACAACGGGAAGCTGAAAAAGAACGCCAGTATGCTTTGCGTCAAGAAAAACGAAAAGCTAAACATAGAGGTAAATAATGATGAATAGTGAAAATTGGATTTATTGTCCGGTTTGCAAAAATAAAACACGACTGCAAATACGGGAAGATACTGAATTAAAAAATTTCCCTCTGTACTGTCCAAAGTGCAAGCAAGAAACCCTAATCAACGTCTATAAACTAAATATTTCAGTTATCAAAGAGCCAGACGCACAGACGCAGAGCCGATAACACATGAGGATATTTCCTTGTGGTTATCGGCTTATTTTTCCTTTATATGTTAGATTTTAAAAAAGTTGCGTCCATTTTAAAAAAGTTGTTGAAAATCAATTTAATTGCCCTTACGATTGATTTAGAAATTCTGAATATGGAGGGACAGCATTGAAAATTGAAGAGTTTAAAAACATTACAATCGCGTATATACGACGAACGGGCAATTATGGCTTCGAGAACAAAATCTTTATGGAAAATTTTAAAGAATATTTAAGAGAGAAAGAACTTTTAGACAAAAGCAGTGTTATTTTAGGAATAGCATTAGATAATCCCGCTATGACCGATAAAAATAAATTACGGTATGATGTTGGTCTTATAGTCAACGGGAACCCCGATATAGCATTAGATATTCGCAAAATTCCAGACGGTATATATGCTGTATTTGAACTTCCACATACGGAACAAGACATTACTGCTTTTTGGAGCAATATACAGAAATTAGTTGGTAGTTTATCAGTGGACGAAACAAAGCCAGTAATTGAGCGCTATCCTGCCGACAAAGTTGCAAAACATTTATGTGAATTTTGTATACCTCTGAAAAAACTTTCTTAAAAATTGGTAAAAAATTCAAGCTGCCTAACGGTAATAAAAAAAACCGTTGTTACGGCGGCAACTTCCTCATGCGCCTAATTAAAATATAGATTGCCTAACGGCGGTTTTGAAATAACAATCAAAGCCGCCGTTTTCTTTTTCAAAAATGAGATTGCGGGGGGCGTATTAAAGTCGCCCTTTTTTAAGGATATGGCGGTATCAAGGAGGTACTGTCATGTCCTTTTTTATCTATCATTCCCCACCTGACAATTACAACTTGTCAAAAAAAGCCATTATCCACCAACGGGTTATTCCGGCTATGTAGATGAACTGTCAAATCAATTAAATACTGCTGTTATTTCCTATGCGTCTGTCTGCATTTTGCAGG
>URQO01000092.1 GCA_900550135.1 uncultured Eubacterium sp. | reverse complement strand
AATATGTCAGGTAAGGATATTTCATTTAGCATCAATGGTAAAACAATTTCTGCAAATGGACTTATTGTAGAAAATCAAAAGTTAGGAATTACTGCAAAAATTAATAATACTAAAGAGCAGTCAATCAAGGTTGATGATTCAAATTATATTGAATTTAATAAGGCATACAATATTATAAATAACATTATAAACAAGGCACTAACAAGTAAAAGTGTTTCATTTGATGGAAAACTTGATGTGGCAGGAAATGAAATAAATGCAAAAGTTATATATGATATTGAAAATAAAGCAGTGAACATTCAGTTACCTGTATTAGATGCAACAGTTGATATTACATACATCGATGATGTAGCATATGTTAAAAGTGGTAATGTATATGTGAAAGTCACAAAAGAACAGTTAGAAGAATTGACGGGTGACAAAATTAATATGGACAATATTCCGTCATTGGATGACATTACAAAGAAACTTGATTTAAGTATGCTACTAAATATTAAAAATATTTATTGTGATGATAGTTTAAAACTGGAATATAGTGATGATAACATAAAATTTAATATTTCATTAAATGAAGAGTCTTCTGATTTGGCATTTGAAGGTGTTAAGATAAATGACAATACTTTCAGTGGAAGTATTAATAATATTAAATTTTCAGATACAAGTGTCATTGACAAATCGGGATTTGATGAAAAATATATTGACTTTGGCAAATTAAAGGATTTTATTTTAAAATGGCAGAAAAATCCTGCTTTGTCAATTAATGCAAATTTAACAGGAAAAGATGCAAAAGTCATATTAGAAAACAAAAATGTTTATATTGATTTTGACGGTTTAAAACTTAAATCAGACGATGGTTCAGTTGCATCTGTTATTGACGGAATTGCAAAAATTTATGACGTAGATGTTACACCTGTTTTTAATTTGCTTAATATTACAAAGGATGAAGATATCGATTTAAGTATGTTTAAGATTTATGCAGATACAGATGTTGATGTTCCTGAAATGTCAATTGGAGAACTGCTTAACAAAGTGACAGTAAAAGAAAATGAAATTTCATTTGAAGGAAAAACAGATGAAAATACATTTAAGATAATTATGTATGATGCAGAAAACAAATCTCTTGCTTCAAATGTAGCAGGGTACATTGACATGGGTTCAATGGATACTTTATTGAAATCCTTTGGACAGACTGCAGGAAATTTTAACTTTGACATAACAGGTAAAGCATCTCTGGGACTTGATTTAAGCATATTTAAATTTAACTTAAAAGACGTTCCACTTTACGCAAAGTTAAAAGTAGAAAAAGATGGTGTATATGGAAAGGTTCATACAGATGTTCCTTATATGAGTGGTATTACAGATGCAAATTTTGATACTCCTGAAAAAACAAAAAAAACAACAGAGCAGACTTCAAAAAATAAAACAGAAGTAACCACATCATACAAGATTTTGTCAAGTGGAAAACAGATATACACAGATTTCTTTGTAACACCTGAGTATATTTATGAACATAAAAATGTAAGTTATAAACTTGAAAAAAAAGTAACAACAGTAAAATATAGAAAGATTGGTTTATGGATTCCATATTCTACGAAATCCGATAAAAAGACAATAGATGAAAGCAAAGACTTCTACATTAAGCGTACATACAACGAAATGGAACAGAATGTTGTAGATGACTTATGTTTTGCGTTTAACTTTAGTGACAGCATAAAAGATTCCATAAATGGCAGCGCAGACCACCAGACACCAATTGAAGATGTAACTTTAGGCAATGTATTTAAAGGTTATTCTTTTGAAAAAAATTCAGATTTTAAATTTAATCTGAACCTTAAAGATTTAACAAATAATGCAATTAAAGATACAAAGGTTACATTGACAAAGAATAATGATGGTTATTTAAATAAGTTAAAAGTAGGATGTTCACTGTATTCAGTATTATCAATTGATTTAAATGCAGATTTGACTAATATTGGACAAACAGTTGACATAGGATTTAATCCTGAAGAGATAAAGAATGATTTAAATTATGCAAAGTAGAATATTTTTTAATGGCAAAAGTAAACGTAAAAGTGTTAACTAGTGACAGATTAAAAAAGATTTTCGTACTAGACAAAGCAGGGCCTTAACAGAGTGGATGGAAATAAAAAAGGTGTATTTACCAGAAACCACCAACCTAAAATGGCTGCATATCTTTTAAAAGAAAGATGGTCAAAAAAATAATTAATTTACAATTTGGTAGTTTTTAGTATATAATATGTTTTGTGTGCTCGAAAAAAGAGCACCTACGCTTCTGTAGCTCAGTTGGTAGAGCAGCTGATTCGTAACCAGCAGGTCACGCGTTCAAGTCGCGCCAGAAGCTTAAAAATATTTTAATGGAGCATTTTATGAATGATGGAGTAAAGATATTTGGTTTGCGTTCAGGCAAATCGTACAAGATGATTCCCGCACTTTTATACTATTTTGTCGTGGCACTTATTCTTGTAGCATCTGTATATGGTGAGTTAAAACATTACAAATTTGAATCACTTGATTATATTTTAATGTTTTCAAAATATATATTTTTTGGTATTTTATTTTTAAGTCCCCTTATATTTTTATCCAATTTTAAATATAGGGACAAATTACCTTTTTTTAAAAAACATACAGCAGGTTCTTCATTGATTGGATTGATTATTGTTTGGATGTTTTGTTATTTTATGGCAAATGTAGACATAATGTGTATGTCAGATGCTTGGACAAAATCAAGAGATGCATACAGCAAACAACTTCAACAGGAAAGAGAAAAAGCAATAGAAAAGAACAAAAAAGAGAATCAGGAAAACAATGATTCTACTGAATCCGGTACCGAAACAACCGGAGCAACTGAAACTACAACCAAAACATCAAAAGGTTTTAGTTACGATTTTGCAAAAAATATTTATTATATATAGGAGGTATGTGAAAAATGAGAAAATATGCATTAGCATTAGCGATGGCTTTGTCTATGGCACTTGTAGCTGCGGGATGTGGTAAGTCATCAGATTCTGATACAACAACAGTAACAACAGCAGAGACAACCACAGTTTTAAACAACAATAACAACAATAATAACAACAATGCAAATGATACAGGTGCCCAGGAAGGTCCGACAAACAAAACATACGGAGACAATCAGGGTGACAATTATGCTGTAGATATATTTACAAACGCTGCAGAAGAAAATAAAAATGACGGCGAAACTGTAAAAAAGGCTAATGGTAAGACAGATACAAAAAATAAATCTGGCAGTGGTAACAATAATAGTAAAAAGAATAAGAAGAACAAAAACAGCAACAACAAAAACAGCAACAACAATAACAACAATAACAGCAACAAAAATAATAACAAAAATAACAATAATGCCAACTCAGATGACGGTTGGACAGATTTTTATTAAAATGATGGCCTAAAAAAGGTAAGAAAAGGTCTTGAGACATTGTAAAGTGTTAAAAATATTATTTAGATAGAGAGGAACATAAAATGATGAAATTAGACAAAAAATTAAAAGTAGGTGTACTTGGAGCAACAGGTATGGTTGGACAGAGATTTATTACATTACTTGACAATCATCCTTGGTTTGAAGTAGTTACATTGGCTGCAAGCCCACGTTCAGCAGGAAAAACATATGAAGATGCTGTAGGTGACAGATGGAAAATGACTACACCAATGCCTGAAAGAGTTAAGAAGATGATTGTACATAATGTAAACGAAGTTGAAGCAGTTGCATCAACTGTTGATTTTGTTTTTAGTGCAGTTGACATGACAAAGGAAGAAATTAAGAAAATCGAGGAAGATTACGCTAAAACTGAAACACCCGTTGTTTCAAATAACAGTGCACATAGATGGACTCCAGATGTTCCTATGGTAGTTCCTGAAATTAACCCTGAACATTATGAAGTAATTGAATCACAGAAGAAGAGACTTGGAACTAAGAAAGGTTTTGTAGCTGTTAAGCCAAACTGCTCAATTCAGAGTTATGCACCTGTTCTTACAGCATGGAAAGAGTTTGAACCAACAGAAGTTGTAGCAACAACATATCAGGCAATTTCAGGTGCAGGTAAGACATTTAAGGATTGGCCTGAAATGGTAGGAAACATCATTCCTTTCATTGGTGGTGAAGAAGAAAAATCAGAACAGGAACCACTTAGACTTTGGGGTAAAGTTGAAAATGGTGAAATCGTTAAGGCAACATCACCTGTTATTACAACACAGTGTATCAGAGTACCTGTTTTAGACGGACATACAGCAGCTGTATTTGTTAAGTTTGCAAAGAAACCTACAAAGGAACAGCTTATTGAAGCATTAGAAAACTTTAGCGGAGAACCACAAAAGTTAGAGCTTCCAAGTGCTCCAAAGCAGTT
>URQO01000091.1 GCA_900550135.1 uncultured Eubacterium sp. | reverse complement strand
GGCCTATTAATTATATTTAAATATTTAATTTACAGAAAAACTTTCACACTCTCGACTTCTTAAAAGAAATCAAACATTGTATTGATGGCTTTATAATTTATATTTAATTTTTCCTGATTCTAAGATAAAATTGTTCTATGACAATTAAACACAAACTAATGTTTAAAAACTTTGTATCTATGTCTTTCTAATTGTTCCATTGCTTTTTCAGATGAAAGCTGGTCGTAAAATGAAATCTTCAAAACCCCTTCTTCGTGCTCACGGTTGTGTACAATACCAATATTTTTAATACTGACACCATTAGTTGCCAAGATAGTGGCAATAGTGGCAATGGCACCTGATTCATCAATAATGTCACAGAATATGCTATAGCTTCTTTGAATAATGCTATTGTTATGCTCGTCAATATTGTCACGGTAATCTCTGCTTTCAGCAATCATATGATTAATAGCCTGTCCATCTTTAGTATCGAGCTCGGCTTTTACTTTTTCCAAATCTTTGATGTATAAATCAAGCATTTCACTAATATTAGTGTTGTTTGTCATACATATTTGCTCCCACATTTCAGGAGAAGAAGAAGCGATTCTTGTAATATCCTTAAAACCACCTGCAGCCAAAGTTTTCATATATTCATCCTTACTGTCATTATGCTTTACCAGATTGACCAGGCTTGATGCTATAAGGTGTGGCAAATGACTAATGGCAGCTACTGCACGGTCGTGTTCTTTATAACTGATTGGCATTGGGATGGCTTTAATGTCAGATACAATCTCAATATATTCATTAACATAACATTTATCTACATCATCAGTTGGAGTAATGGCATAATATGCATTTTCAAGAAGTTTGTCATGGGCATGTTCATAACTTGTTTTTTCTGAACCTGCCATTGGATGACCACCAATAAAATTCTTTGTTAATCCCAACTGATTTACAGCTTCGTGAATATTTGTTTTTACACTTCCAACGTCTGTGATAATGCATGTATCCTTTATAATGCCTTTTAAAACTTTAAGATATTCAACATTTCTTTCAACAGGAGTACACAAAAAAATGTAATCACACTCAGCAAAAGTTTCATCAACAGTATCAACAGCAACATTGGCAGTGCCGTCATTTAGTGCCATAACACGTGGCTTGGCCCCTCTATTATATACAATGATTTTGCATCCGGAATAAGCAGTACGAAGAGCCTTTGCAACAGAACCACCGATTAAACCTATTCCAACAAAACCAAAAACTAAATCATTTTTATTTCTCATAATAAACTCCATTAAATAATCAAAATATTAGATAGTGTAATATAAGAATAAAGCTAGTGCAACTTCCCACTTAAAAACTTTAAAACTTCAATGCTTTAAAGTTTAGCACTTTAAAGTGAAAATATCAAGAGAAACATTGTTAAAAATATAACCTTTCTTGTAATGGCATATTATGTGCTGTAAAATGTATAGTATATAAAAACGGATTTATGTACATTTAAAATTTAACAAGGAGGTGCAGTATATGAAAGTATACAAAACATCGGACATTAGAAATGTTGTATTTCTAGGTCATCAGGGGGCAGGAAAAACTACTCTTACAGAAGCTATTGCCTATTCCACCAAAACTATTGGAAAGAAAGGCAGTATAGGAGATGGCAATACAATTTCTGATTATGACAGCGAAGAGATCTCACGAAAATTCTCTATTAGTGCATCAGTAGTACCTGTTGAGTGGAACGGTTTAAAAATCAACATACTGGATGCACCGGGATATTTTGATTTTGTAGGTCAGATGGAAGATGCAATGAGTGTGGCTGACGCTGCAGTTATTGTGGTAAATGCCAATGCAGGTGTGGAAATTGGAACTATTAAGGCATGGGAAATATGTGAAAGAAGAAAAATCCCAAGAATATTTTTTGTGACAAAAATGGATAGCAACAACGCAAAATATATGGAAACAGTAAATCAGTTAAAAGAAACTTTTGGCAAAAAAATAGCACCGTTTCATCTTCCTATTTTGGACGGCGACAAATTAACAGGATATGTAAATGTTGTTAAAATGGGTGGACGAAAGTTTATTGATGATGTAGGAAATTATGATGAAATGGAAATTCCTGATTCAATAACACCGGAACTTGAGCCGGTAAGAGAACAATTGATGGAGGCTGTTGCAGAGTCTGATGAGGAACTTATGGACAAATATTTTGCAGGTGGAGAATTTACATATCATGAGATTTCAAAAGCCCTTAGAAAAAGTGTTATTAACTGTGACATTGTTCCGGTTCAGATTGGTTCAGGAGTCAATTGTCAGGGTGTTAACAGTTTTCTTCAAACCTGTGAAAAGTATTTCCCATCAGCAGATAAGGCAGAAGTTTTAAAGAAAGCAACAAATGTGGATACAGGAGAAGAAGTTGTTGCTGATTTCGACGAAAACAAACCTGTATCAGCCTATGTTTTTAAAACAATTATGGATCCTTTTGTTGGAAAATATTCTCTTGTAAAGGTAAGAACAGGAGTGTTAAAGGCAGGAGATGTTGTATATAATGCAACAAAAGATGTAGAAGAAAAATTAAATAAATTATATATTATCAGAGGAAAAAATGTTATAGAAGTACCTGAATTGTATTCAGGGGATATAGGTGCCATTGGAAAGCTTGCAAGTACAAGAACAGGTGATACTTTGTCAACAAGAAGCTGGCCTATTGAATATCACCCTACAACAATGTCAAAGCCTTATACATATATGGCGTATCGTGTGGCGAAAAAAGGTGATGAAGACAAAATGGCACAGGCGCTTACAAAGCTTTGTATCGAAGATTTAACTTTAAAAACCGTCAGTGATGAGGAGAATAAGCAATCATTAATATATGGTATTGGTGAACAGCAGATTCAAATTGCAGCATCTAAGTTGGAGAATCGCTACAAAGTAAAGATAATTTTAGAAAAGCCAAAGATTGCTTTTAAAGAGACTATCAGGAAAAAATCCCAGGTTCAGGGAAAACATAAAAAGCAGTCAGGTGGTCATGGTCAGTATGGTGATGTAATTATGGAATTTGAACCATCAGGAGATTTGTCAAAACCTTATGAGTTTGAGGAAAAAATATTTGGTGGAGCAGTTCCACGCAATTATTTTCCGGCAGTGGAAAAGGGGTTAAAGGAATGTGTTACAAAAGGACCTTTGGCAGGTTATCCTGTAGTAGGAATAAAGGCAACTTTAATAGATGGCTCATACCATCCTGTTGATTCATCTGAAAATGCCTTTAAAATGGCAACCATATTAGCATTTAAGAAAGGTATCATGGAAGCAGCTCCTGTTCTTCTTGAGCCAATTGCAATGGTTACAATAACAGCACCGGACAAATATTCCGGAGACATTATGGGTGACTTGAATAAACGAAGGGGTCGTATATTTAATATGACACCGGAAAATGGCAGGCAGATTATTGAGGCTGAAGTACCTATGATTGAACTATATGGATATGGTACGGCACTTCGTTCAATTACCGGAGGCAGTGGCGAGTTTGAATATGTTGTATCAAGATATGAGCAGGCACCACCGGATGTTCAGGAGGAACAAATCAAATTGTCAAAAGAAAAAAGTGAAAAATAATCAAGAAAATCATAAAAATAGTCAATTGACAATACTTGATTATTTTTATACAATTCTGTTAAATATTGAAACCGTTGATTAAGGGTAAGTAATTAATTCGATCGTTTTTCAGAGAGTTGTCGGTTGGTGTGAGACGATAAACAAAGGTTAATGAATGGACTTAAGAGGGCAGCTTGAAACATATAAGTAGTAGACGCTGACGGAGACTCACCGTTACAGGAGTAGACATATGATGGTATGTTGTTAAGTGAATGTGTTATACATTAATTTGGGTGGCACCGCAGAAGTTTAGAATTTTTAAAGCTTTTGTCCCTTTCCTAGCTTAGGCTGGGAGAGAGGCAAAAGCTTCTTTTTTTGCTACTGTTTAGAACAGCGTTCCTGCAAATAAAACAAAGATGACAGCTTGCTGGCAATCTTTGCTTTATTTGCAGGAACATTGAGCGGTCAGCTCAAGTGTTATGTTTTGAAAAAACATAACACTGTTCTAAACAAAGAAAATATATTAGACATAAAGCCAGCTTGATGAGCAAAATGAGCACTCAACACTTTTCAACCAACGAAAGGAGACCTAATGAATACACAAAGTATTGATGAAATCAGGGATTTATTAAAAGATTACAGTATGATTCCAATATGCAAAGAAATATACGCAGATGTAATCACACCAATATCTTTGCTTAGAAAAATGGAAACATTCGATAAGAACTTTTTCCTACTTGAAAGTGTTGAGGGGGGAGAAAAATGGGCAAGATATTCTTTCTTAGGATATGAGCCGGTGTTACATATAAC
>URQO01000090.1 GCA_900550135.1 uncultured Eubacterium sp. | reverse complement strand
AATTGTTTACCAATGTCATTTTACGGGCATATTCAATACCGGTTTGTGATAAATCAACACCGAGACCGTAATTCATGTTTCCAAATTCATAACATTGAAAAATAACATCTCCGGTACCACAACCAAAATCCAAAATGTTTTTACATTTGCTTGCAAAAATATCAAGACAAATGTCAAACATAGGTTCAACTGAAAGGTTTTTACCTTTTAAATCGACAATTTTACAATGGGAGTAAGTTTCATTCCAAAGATTTACTGCACGGTTATAATCCTGTTTTATTTCTGAATCAATATTTTTCATTTAAAGCCTCTCTTTTTTTTTATAATATGGGTTAACTTTTTTATTTATATGAAAACATTTAATAATATTTCTTTAATGCAATTATAGTTTTTGGTATTAAATAGGTCAAGAAGGTGGGAAGCATAAAATACAGTTGGAAATACAGAAAAAGTGTAGAAAAAAGTATATGCTATTCGTTTAAAAGAGAAGTTAAAAATATTACTTGAAAAAATATCACTCCAAGTATATAATGAAAATACATTAATCTATATATCTTATGTAACTGACCGTAATTCGTTGGAGGAAAAACACAAATGAATTATGAGAAATTTACAAAAGAAGTAAGAAAAGGAGTAGAAGAAATCGTTGAACAAAGACAGAAAGATTCTGTAGTTGTTATTAGAAATGTATTGAAAAACAATGGGATTAGAATGAAAGCAATTTCAATAGTAAATAAATCAGAAAATGCAACCCCTACAATTTACCTGAAAAAATATTATATACAGTTCAAACACGGAAGAAGCATAGAAGGAATCTGTTATGATATTTACAATGTTTATGTGGAGAGTAGGGATAATTTTGAAACCGATATTGATATAAGAGATATTTCCGATTTCGAAAAAATAAAAAATAATATATATTACAAGTTAGTAAATTATGAAATGAACAGAGAATTACTGGAAAAGGTACCATATTACAAATTTCATGATTTAGCAATTGTATTTTTTATTATGATGTCGGATAAAAGTGATGGACAGGCAACAGCAGTTGTTTATAAGCAACATTTGGTAGGCTGGGATATTTCAAAAGAAAAACTTAGAAATACAGCATTTAAGAATACGTGGGACAGATTTCCCATTGTAATAAAAAGAATGGAAGATATTGTATCGGATATGATATTAAATGATATTTTAGGCGATGAAGGATGGGTGGATTCATATGACACAGAATATTATGATGATGAAACAATAAGTGAAGATACTCAGTATGGTGATTATACTTTTGGTGAACTTAAAACAATGGTAAAGGAAGAAGTGGACAATTTAAAAGTAGATGAACTTAATATGTATGTTATGACAAATGCAATGAAAATAAATGGTGCAACATGTATTTCTTATCCAAATGCTTTAAAAGATTTTGCAGATGAACATGGCAGTGATGTATATATTATTCCAAGTTCAATACATGAAGTTATATTAATTCCAAATATTGATTGTGAAAGAGAGACCATTGATGAAATGATAAAAGAGGTCAACAGCAAACAACTTGATCCTGTGGATGTATTGTCGGATCATGTATATTTATATAGAAGAGACACAAATGAAATAGAATAAAAACTACAAAAGCAAAATTATCTTCAATACAGGTCAATGATGAGGATTTGGATTAAAAAAATAAAGGAACTGCACAAAGGTGACAGTTCCTTTTATATACCCGGCCGGAATCGAACCGGCATTATCACCTCCGGAGGGCGACGTTCTATCCATTAGACTACGGGTACAGACATTTACTTATTTTACATTAGAAAAGCAGATTGTTCAATATAAAAAACAAACTGTAAAAAAATATGATATTTATGATACTTTTAATTTGTCAGTTTTTTTGATATTATGGAGTATAATGTTAAAAATTAAAAATCTCACAAGGAGAAATTAAAATGGACAACGAAAAAGATAAAGTTAATACTAATGAACAAATAGAAACAACAGATGAATTAAAAAAACAGGAAAAATTGGAAACAATGGAAGAAACATTGTCAGAAAATAACATCAAAGAATCAGAAGATACAACTGAAGTAGCCGGAGAAACTATTGAAGATGTAGAAGTTGATGAGGCTCTTTTAAATGCGTCAGTTGATGATACTATTTACAGTGAATTGATTGACGATGAAGATGATCAGTTAAGTAAGTCAGAACTTCATGATTTGTTAAATGAACTTGAAAAGGACAAATGGCCTTCAAGAAGAACTCCAAAGGAGCCACCAAAGAAGAAAGCAAAAATAAGATTTGACATGATTATAGCAGCAGTGATAGCAGCTGTTGTAGTTGCAGGAGCAGTTATTCTTATATCACATTTTACATCAGGAACAAAAAGTAAAGATGCTCAGGCTGTTTCAGAAAATCCATTGTTAGATGAAAAGTATCCTGAAATATCTGACGTGGTAAAAAATTATCTTAATGCATTTTTAATAGAAGATGATCAGAAAAGAGCAGACACAATTGCACAGTATGTAGGAAATCTTTATGACATTAACAGTGTAAAACAAAGAAAATATGTTTCGGATTACAGTGAAATAGAATGTTATACAAAAAACGGACCATATGAGAATACATATGTTGTATTTGCATATTACAAAATGACATTGGTAAATATTGATACACCTGTTCCAAGTATTGACAGACTGTATGTAGTACGTGATGCAAAGACAGGCAATGTATACATTCAAAATGATAGTGGTGAAGATATTCAAAAATATATGAATGAGATTACAAAAAATTCAGATGTTCAGCAACTTTTAAAAGATGTTCAGAATGAGTTTGAACAGGTAAAAGAAAAAGATCCGAAAGTAAAAGAATATTTTGAAAAAGTACGAAGTAACACAAAAGAAAGTACAACACAGAATGATGCACAAACAACAAAAGAAGGGGCAACTACAGTAGCATCAACAACTGCAAAAGGTACTACTACAACAAAAGCCACAGCATCAAAAAATAAAAGTCTGCAAAAAAATAGTTCTTCAAAGAAAAAATAGAAGAGAGAAATAGTTATGGAAAAGATTTGTTATATAGTTGGAGCCGGAGACAATTCCGGCACCAACTTTTTAAAAGGTGAAAATGATTTGGTCATTGCAGCCGATGGTGGATTAACCACTTTAGAAAAAATGAATATTATCCCGGACATAATTATGGGAGATTTTGATTCTTTGGGATATGTACCAAAGGGGGACAATGTGTTTATACACCCTGTCATGAAAGATGATACAGATACAGGTCTTGCATTAAAGAAAGCCATGGAACTTGGATATACACATATAGTGATTTTTGGAGGAACAGGTGGAAGAATAGACCACACAATAGCCAATTTTCAAAATATGCTGTATGCGTCGAGAAAAGGTGTATATATTGAAATGAAAGACAGTAGACACACATATACAGTTGTTACAAATAAAGAGATTACCATAAAAGGAGAGTATGACAGTATATTTTCAGTGTTTGCCATAGGAGGAAATGCGTCAGATGTTTCTATAGAGAATGCATTGTATAATATTAAAGATTATGATATAACTTCAGATTTTCCTATAGGTACAAGTAATAGATTTGTAGACAAAGGTGTGAAAATATCAGTAAATGATGGAAGTATTCTTATTATTTATTAGGAGTGAGAGGGTTCAAAGCATGGCGCAACCCATACAATCAGGATTTGGAGATAACTTCAAATTTCAATAATGGAGAATTTCTTAGTTGGAGTGAAAAAAGTGGAAAAAAGATATAAACAACAGCAAACCGACATGGAGGAAATAAGACTTAACAAATTTTTAAGTGATGCAGGTGTGTGTTCAAGAAGAGAAGCTGACAGATTAATAGAAGCAGGTCGCATTATGGTAAATGATAAATTGCCGGTAATGGGACAGAAAGTAACATCAAAAGACATTGTGAAAGTGGATAATAAGATTGTATCAAGAGAAGAGGAACAGATTGTTATTGCGTTTAACAAGCCGGTTGGAGTGGAATGCACCACCGATAAAGAAAATCCTGACAATATAGTGGATTTTATCGGATACGAAAAACGTATATATCCAATCGGAAGGTTGGACAAAAATTCCCAGGGACTTATTTTGCTGACCAATGATGGCTCCATTGTAAACAATATTCTAAAGGCATCAAATTACCATGAAAAGGAATATATTGTGACAGTGGACAAACCTGTTACTGAGGATTTTGTTGAGAAAATGTCAAAGGGTGTTAAGATACTTAATCAGGTTACAAGGCCGTGTATTGTAAAAAGAAACGGTAAACATACTTTTAACATTGTACTGACACAAGGACTTAACCGTCAGATTAGACGAATGTGTCAGACGTTGGGATATAATGTTCAAAAATTAAAAAGAATAAGAATAATGGACATTGAATTGGGAAATTTACCAAT
>URQO01000089.1 GCA_900550135.1 uncultured Eubacterium sp. | reverse complement strand
CGACGCTCTTCCGATCTAATACAGAAGAGTTTGATGGAATTAAAGGTGATGATTTTAATTACTTAAGAGGTGTTACAATTTCAGATGACCATGACACTTTAACTAAAGATAATGTAGAAGTTAAATGGAATAATAAGTTTGAAGGTGATACAAAAGATTATAATAATACTAAAGAAAGTGCCTTAACAGATAATCCTGATGGAGAATTTACTTTAGCAGAAAATGGTATAAAAGTGTATGGTGAGCAAAATGTTGGCGATAATGTATTATATTATAAAGTAACGGATTCTTGGGGAAGAATTAGCTATGAACAAAGAATAAATATAAAATTAAAAAATGGTGCTTTTGAAGATGTTATTAAATTTGGTAATGAACGTAATGAAGATAAGTTAAAATTAAAATTTAATAAAATTATGAGTAGAAATCTGACAATTGCATATATGTTAATTGTCGGATTTCTACTTGTGCTATGTGGCAAAATCGCTTGTTTAAATGTTGCTGATGGAAACAATTACTCTATTCAGGTTTTGAAACAGCAAAGTTTCACAAGTAGGGTTATTCCATATAAGCGTGGTGACATTAAAGACAGAAACGGTAATGTTTTAGCTACCAGTGTTATGGTGTACAACCTTGTAATTGATGCCAAGTTAATATCTACAGAAGGTGATGGTAAATATTTAGAACCTACAATTGAAGCACTTGTTAAATACTTTAAGTTTGATGAACAGGATTTAAGAACAGGCATTAAAGAACATAAAACAAGTAATTATTGGGTTGCAAGAAAAGAAATGCAGTATGAGGATATAGCTGATTTTCAGGAATATCTTACAGGAAAGAATTTAAGTGACGCTGAAAAGGAAAAAGTTAAGAATATAAAGGGTATCTGGTTTGAAAAGCAGTATAAGAGAATGTATCCTTACAATTCACTGGCGTGTAGTGTACTAGGTTTTTCCAACGTAAACAATCAGGCAAACATAGGTATAGAATGTAGTTACAGTGACCAATTAAATGGTGTTGAAGGCAGAGAATATGGCTATATGGATGCTGACAATAACATGGAAACTGTAGTAAAGGACGCTGAAAATGGAAATGATATTATTTCATCAATTGATATGAATATTCAACGTATTGTCCAGGATGCAATAAATAAATACATGAAAAAATATCAGCCAAAAAGAATTGCATGTGTAATTGCAGATCCTAATACAGGTGAGATTCTTGCAATGAGCGATGACACAACATTTAATCTAAACAAAGCAACAAAAGCCCATAATGGTTATACAAAACAACAATGGGAAAAAATGTCAAAGGCAAAAAGGTCTGAGATTTTAAATTCAATATGGAGTAATTATTGTATTACAGATTCTTTTGAACCGGGTTCAACAGCAAAGCCGTTTACCGTTGCAGCAGGAATTGAAGAAAACCTGATTAACAAAAACACAAAGTTTACATGTGACGGACACGAAAAAGTAGATGTTTATACAATTGACTGTCATAACACAAGTGGTCATGGAACCATTGATGTAAAAACAGCAGTTGCCCAGTCTTGCAACGATTACATGATGTTTATTGGTAGAAAACTTGGTGCAAACACATTTATGCAATATCAGTCAAGATTTGGATTCGGTATGAAAACCGGTATTGATTTGCCTGGAGAAACAAGAGGTATTGTATATGACAAAGAAAAAGGAATGAATGCAGTTGACCTTGCTACAAACTCCTTTGGTCAGAACTTTACCGTAAATATGATTCAAATGACAGCAGGTTTTTCTTCACTAATAAATGGCGGTTATTATTATGAACCTCATGTAGTAAAACAGGTTGTTACAGAAGATGGAAGTCTTGTAAAAAATTATTCAAAAACTCTTGTAAAAGAAACTATAACAAGAGAAACATCAGACTTTATAAAACAGTGTTTAAGAGAAGTTGTTTTAACAGGAACAGGTAAAACAGCAGCGATTAAAGGTTATACAGTAGGAGGAAAAACAGGTACAGCGGAAAAAGTTTATACATCAGGACAGATGAGCGGACGTATTAGGAATCAGTACATTCTTTCGTTTATAGGATGTGTTCCATGTGAAAATCCACAAGTAGTTTGTTATACAATTATGGATAGCCCAAAAGGAAATACAGAGGCTACAGCCTACAATACAGAACTTTGGGCATATATTATGAAACAGGTATTGCCATATATGGGAATAGAAAAAACAGCTAAAGAATAGAATTATACAAATGCTTTAAGGAGAATATATTGGAGCAGGTTAAAACTATTCAAAGAAAAAGAATGTTGTTATATGTAGGATTTATAGTTGTTTTTTGTATTGCAATTATAGGAAAGCTTGTATATCTGATGATATTTAAATCTGAACATTATACAAAAATGGCATTGGAAGTTCAGGAAAGAGAAAGAAGAATAAAAGCTCCAAGAGGGAAGATATTAGACAGAAACGGTAAAGTCATTGCCAGCAACAGGACAGTGTGTACCGTTTCTGTTATATATAATCAGACAAAAGATAAAGAAAAAGTAATAAAAGTTTTATCCAAAGAATTGAAAATGGATGAAAAAGAAGTAAGAAAGAAAGTAGAAAAAAGAAGTTCCAGAGAAAAGATAAAGTCAAATGTATCAAAAAAAACAGGAGATAAAATACGAGAATATAATCTTTTAGGTGTAAAGGTTGACGAAGATTATAAAAGGTATTATCCTTATGAAAGTCTTGCTTCTAAGGTGCTGGGATTTACCGGCGCTGACAATCAGGGCATAATAGGCCTTGAGGTAGAATATGACCATAGTTTAAAAGGAACTGATGGTACTATTTTAACACCTACAGATTCAAGAGGTGTTGAAAGAAAAAATGCTTTGGAGCAACGAAGAGAGCCTATATCAGGCAATAATCTTATAACAAGTCTGGATGTGAATATTCAGCAGTATGCAGAACAGATTGCATATAATGCGTTGAAGGCAAAAGAGGCAAATTATGTTTCTATTATTGTTATGAATCCAAACAACGGTGAAATATATGCAATGGTAAATGCACCGGAATTTAATCTGAATAAACCATACAAACTGAATTATAAAACAAGCGGTAAAATTTCGGAAAAAGAAAAACAGAATCTTTTAAATAAAATGTGGAGAAATCAGTGTACCAATGACACTTATGAACCGGGTTCTACTTTTAAGGTAATAACATCTACAGCAGCCCTTGAAAACAATGTAGTTACACTGAATACAAAGTTTAGTTGTGGTGGCTCAAGAATGGTAGATGACAGGAAAATCAGATGTCATAAGGTTACAGGTCATGGTAGCGAAACTTTTTTGCAGGGAGTAATGAATTCTTGCAATCCTGTGTTTATTGATGTAGGATTAAAAGTTGGTAAGGAAAAATTTTATGCCCAGATGAAAAAACTGGGACTTATGAACAAAACCGGCATAGACATACCGGGTGAGGCAGGTACAATTATTCATCAGATAAAAAATGTTGGAAACGTGGAACTTGCCACAATGTCTTTTGGACAGTCATTTCAGATTACTCCAATGCAGTATTTAGTAGCCGCAAGTGCAGTAATTAATGGTGGAAAGTTAATAACTCCACATTTTGCAGTGAAATCTGTTAATAAAGATGGTAAAATAATAAAAAAATATTCATATAGTGAGAAAAACGGTGTTGTTTCAAAGAAAACAAGTGACACCATGAAATATGTTTTGGAAAAGGTGGTTTCAGAAGGAACCGGGAGCAAGGGAAAAGTACAGGGATTTAAAGTAGGTGGTAAAACAGCTACTTCCCAAAAACTTCCAAGAGGCAGTGGAAAGTATATTGCTTCATTTATGGGTTTTGCTCCTTCAGACAATCCAAAGGTCATTGCAATGGCAATTATTGATGAACCAAAAGGCATATATTATGGTGGCCAGGTTGCTGCACCGGTTATAAGCAATTTATACAAAAATATTCTTCCGTATTTATTGGAGGAAAAAGAACAAGGAGAGTAAAATGAGTACAAGTACAACTATTATCGTGGCAATTATTATTTCTTTTGCAATAAGTGTTATTCTATGTCCGATAGTAATACCTATGTTGAAAAAGTTAAAATTTGGACAGTACATTAGAGAAGAAGGACCACAGTCCCATCAAAGTAAGGCGGGCACACCAACAATGGGTGGAATGATTATTTTAGCAAGTGTTATTGTAACATCACTTATTTTTATGTTTGTTTGCAAGAACACAAAGCTGGTTCCTGTTTTATTTATGACAGTAGGATTTGGTATTATTGGATTTTTAGATGATTTGTTAAAAATACTTAAAAAGCAAAGTGAAGGCTTAAAGCCAGGACAAAAAATGATATTATTATTAATATTTTCTATAGCTTTAGCTATTTACGGGTATTATAATTTAAATACTAATTTGTTAATTCCTTTTACTTCATTTGAAATACCATTAGGAATTTTATATATTCCTTTTGTGGTAATAATATATGCAGCTACAACCAATGCCGTTAATCTAACAGATGGATTAGATGGATTAGCTACATCAGTATCAATTTTAGTTTTAACATTCTTTACAATTGTATGCTTTATGATGAAAGAAACATCTCTAGCTGTATTTTGCGTAGTATTGATAGGTGGACTTATAGGATTTTTAAAATATAATGCTTATCCTGCAAAAATTTTTATGGGAGATACAGGATCCCTTGCAATTGGTGGTGCTATTTCCACTGTTGCTATAATATTAGAACAGCCGTTATTAATAATAATAGTAGGAGGAGTTTATGTATTTGAGACTTTATCAGTTATAATACAAGTTACTTCCTTTAAATTAACAGGTAAAAGAGTATTTAAAATGGCT
>URQO01000088.1 GCA_900550135.1 uncultured Eubacterium sp. | reverse complement strand
AATGCCGTTTTTGTGCAGTTCCCTTACCATGTATTTAAACTCTGTTACCTCTCCACCTATCTCATTTGAAAAAGCATAAGCAGCCTTTGGTGCAAAAGTAAATCCGTCTGTGTAGCCCCAATAATTAAGTTTAGGTTCTTCTATACTAAACTGACCTCTCATTGATGTGGCAGGCTCTGATTTGATTTCATTAAATTCATAAGCCGGCATCAATTCTATCATAGTAATGCCAAGTTCTTTTAAATAAGGAATCTTGTCTACAATACCCAGATATGTTCCTTTATGTTTTATCTTTGAACTTACATGCTTTGTAAAACCTCTTACATGAAGTCTGTATAAAATAGTATCATCAAAAGGGATTCCAAGTGGAGCGTCCTTTTTCCAATCAAAATCATCAGACACAATGCCTGCTCTTAAATTTTTGCTTTCCTTTGCCCACTGTTTTTTTCCTGATAAAGCCTTTGCATACCTGTCTACTACAATCTGTCCATTAACACAGAAATTGTAATCGTACTTTCTATAATCAAGTCCTGTAACGCTCATTGCATATACATTGCCAATTACCTGTGCATTTTCAAAAGGTATTCTGTAAGCTTCCTTATCTTCTCCCTTTTTATATAAAACAACCTGGCAGTCACTTCCCATTTTTGCAGTAATTGCAAAATTCACACTTTCTCCAATAACAGTTGCTCCCATATTTAAGGGATTTCCTCTATATACTTTTATGTTGTCTAAACACTCCATGCTGTCATCCTTTCTGGCCCATCATCCCCGGTATATTAATCGCTTAACTGTACCTGATAAACTTTCTTATTGTCTACTATAATTGTATAATACATTGGTGTATGATAATTTCCGCTGTTTAAATATTTTACAAATTCTTTTTTACTTCTATTTAAAAAGGAAGAACTGTTTTCAATGGTAAATGTACATTCCTTTGCAATCTCCAAATCAAGTTCATCCACAACCAATGTTCCATCACCCATGGAATCGTTGATTTTAATATTTCCTTTTAAATTAAGTCTGTTTTTATTTATGTTAAACTCACCTATGTAATTATTTCCCTGACTATTGTCTTTTGATGCTTCGTTTATCGTAAAGCTGTTTGGTATGCCTCTTTCATTGTTTTTCGGCGTTGTACTTTCTTTTGCTACGGTTGTAGCGTTTTTGTTGGCACTTTTGTTCGTGTCATCTTTGCCACATGCAGTTATACTGCAAATTACAACCATTAAAGCAATGATAAATGTTATTTTTTTGTTTATCATGTCTGCACCTCCCGATATGCTTTTTCTATAATAACATATTTACAAACTTATAAAAACAGAATTTTTTCTATTTTACGTTTCTTTTACTGTTCTTTAATTGCTTTAATTTCTAAAAACTGCTATACTTCTATGAGCAATTATTAATAAATATGTATAAAATGAGGAGATTTTTAAATGATAAGTACAAGTAATATTTCGTTACGTTTCGGTAAAAAAGCATTGTTTGAAGACGTAAACATCAAATTTGTTCCCGGTCATTGTTATGGACTTATTGGTGCAAACGGTGCAGGTAAATCTACTTTTCTTAAAATATTAACAGGTGAAATTGAGCCAACAAGCGGTGAGGTTATTATTACTCCCGGTGAGCGACTTTCTTTCTTAAAGCAGGATCATTTCCAGTATGATGAGTTCACTGTTCTTGATACTGTTATTATGGGAAATGCCCGTTTATATGAGATTATGAAAGAAAAGGATGCCATCTATATGAAAGAAGATTTCACTGACGAAGATGGTATTAAAGCATCTGAACTTGAAGCTGAGTTTGCTGATATGGACGGTTGGAATGCTGAATCTGATGCTGCTACTCTTTTAAATGGTTTAGGTGTTGATACAGAATTCCATTACAGTCTTATGAAAGATTTAAACGGAACATTAAAAGTTAAGGTTCTTTTAGCACAGGCTTTATTTGGAAATCCTGACATTCTTTTACTTGACGAACCTACTAACCACTTGGATTTGGATGCCATTGCATGGCTTGAAGAGTTCTTAATTAATTTTGAAAACACAGTAATCGTAGTATCTCATGACAGATATTTCTTAAATAAAGTTTGTACGCAGATTGCTGATATTGACTACGCCAAAATTCAGCTTTATGCAGGTAACTATGATTTTTGGTATGAATCAAGTCAGTTAATCGTAAAGCAGATGAAAGAAGCCAATAGAAAGAAAGAAGAAAAAATCAAGGAATTACAGGACTTTATTCAGAGATTTAGTGCTAACGCTTCAAAGTCAAAGCAGGCTACTTCAAGAAAGCGTGCTTTGGAAAAAATCGAACTTGATGACATTAAGCCTTCAAGCAGAAAATATCCTTATATTGATTTTAGACCTGCAAGAGAAATCGGAAACGAAGTATTAACTGTAGAACATTTATCAAAAACAATTGATGGTGTTAAAGTTTTAGATGATATTTCATTTACAATTGGAAGAGAAGACAAAGTTGCTTTTGTTGGTTCAAACGGACTTGCAAAAACTACATTATTCCAGATTCTTATGGGACAGATGGAGCCTGATGAAGGTGATTACAAATGGGGTATTACTACTACCCAGTCATATTTCCCTAAAGATAACACAAAGGATTTTGACTGTGACGATATTATCGTTGACTGGCTTACACAGTATTCTGAAATTAAGGATGCTACATATGTACGTGGTTTCCTTGGAAGAATGCTTTTTGCCGGTGATGACGGAGTAAAGAAAGTTCGTGTTTTATCAGGTGGTGAAAAAGTTAGAGTTATGCTTTCAAAACTCATGATTAGCGGTGCAAATGTGTTGGTTATTGATGAACCTACTGACCACCTTGACATGGAAAGTATTACAGCACTTAACACAGGACTAATTAAGTTCCCTGGTGTGCTTTTATTCTCGTCAAGAGATCATCAGGTTGTACAGACTACTGCCAACCGTATTATGGAAATTGTAAACGGAAAGCTTATTGACAAAATTACAACTTACGATGAATATCTTGAAAATGATGAAATGGCTAGAAAGAGAACAGTTTATACAACTGAAGGAATGGATATTGAAGATTAATCAAGAGGTGATTGTATGAGACCTACTACCATTACGTACCCACCAGATGGCATTAAACCTATTGGAATAATTGAGTTTGTTCACGGAATGTGCGAAAAACGACAGCGTTATGAACAAACCATGGAATATTTTAACAAAAAAGGGTTCATATGTGCCATTGCTGACATGACAGGACATGGGGAAAATATTTTAACAGAAGATGATTTGGGATATTTTGGAGACGAAGGCTACAAAGGTCTTGTTGAAGACGTCCATCAGTTTACAATGTTTTTGAAACGTGAATTTCCAAATCTTCCACTGGTTCTTATTGGACACAGCATGGGGTCACTGGTTGCCAGAGCATATTTAAAAAAATATTCCAAAGAGGTTGATTCTGTAGTATTAAGTGGTTCCCCATCGGACAACCCATTGGCCGCAATTGGAAAACGCCTTGTAAGATTTATTGCTTTTTTTAGAGGCTGGTATTATAGAAGTCCTATGATTGAAAATCTAATTAATGGTCCTTTTGAAAAGCCTTTTGAAAAAGAGGGCATTCTTAATGCCTGGATTTGTTCAGACAGAAATGTTGTTGAGGAATACAATGCTGATCCTTTGTGTGGAGTTCCTTTCACATTAAACGGTTACTATGCGCTGATTAGTCTACTCCAGACTGTTTATAGCAAAATGGGATGGACAAACAAAAACAGAGATTTACCGATTATGTTTGTTTCAGGAATGGATGACCCTTGTCGAAAAAATGACAAGGCTTTTAAGAAATCTGTTTCACATTTGAAACACTGTGGTTTCCCAAATACGTTTTCAAAATTGTATCCTGACATGAGACATGAAATTTTCAATGAGCCAAACCGTGAGGAAGTTTTTGAGGACATTCTCAAGTTCTTTGAAATAAAAATGGGATTGGAATTTAAGTAAATAAAAATCAAATCAGAATTTTAGTTATAGTAATAAGTATAACGAAAATATTTTACTTAATAAATAATAAGCCAGAAGAAGGATATTATATATAATGACAAATGAAATCGTATTATTTAATGATGGTAATGTTAACATAGAGGTTCAAATAAATCCAGAACAGGAAACGGTATGGCTTACTCAAAAACAGATAGAAACATTGTTTGGAGTTAGTCATGCAACAGTAAGTGAACATATATCTAATATTTTGAAGTCAGGTGAGCTGGATGATACTTCTGTCGGTTTTTCCGACAAAAGTACCGGAGGCAGAAAGCCAAAAATATACAACCTTGATATGATATTGTCAGTAGGATATAGAGTTAATTCAAAAAAAGGTATTGCGTTTAGACGTTGGGCTAATGGTGTGTTGAAACAATACATAATGGAAGGATATGCAATAAACGAAAAAAGGATGTTTGCACTTCAAAAAACGGTTAATATTCAGACAAAAATGTTAGCATATTCCTTAGATTTGGAGGAGATGTGTATCCGTCATTGGAAGAAAAAGCTGCAAATTTACTTTACTTTATAATAAAGGACCATCCTTATGCTGATGGGTGTAAGAGAATAGCTGCATCTCTTTTCCTCGAATTTTTAGCACGCAACAATGCTCTTTATAAGGATGGAGTAAAAATTATCAGTGATGGAGCATTGGTGGCAATTACACTTATGATTGCAGAATCCAGAGCAGAGGAGAAAGAGATAATGGTAAAGTTAGTTATGAATTTCTTGGCAATGTAGATAACTTGAAGCAGTTGCTGTTTTAGATTAGATGTCTACAAAATATCATGTAAAGCAAAATAATTGATAACCAAGTCTTGGTTTGATTAAGATGTAGATAAATTCCAGTTTAAACAAATAAAAATCTATCGGCACAAAATAAAGTGTTGATAGATTTTTATTTTAATATTTTATATTTTAAATTTCAAAATTGAGTCTGTGAAATAAAGTCTGTAAATAGACATTCTATGATAAGTGATGGAGCT
>URQO01000087.1 GCA_900550135.1 uncultured Eubacterium sp. | reverse complement strand
TGCTGCTATCGTTTCGATGTTGAATGTTGTGGATGGTCTGGTGGTTATAGGTGGTAATTATTTTAAATATTGTAGGATTAGTTATAGCAGGATTTGGCTTTAAAAAATTGTTCGCAATGACGGATTTATCAAGTATATGCATTTTGCTGATGGTTGTATTTGGATTTGCTGCAGAGTCAATGTTTAGGTATTTGACAACTGTAACAGAGAAGATATATAAAAATTGGGCAAGATTTAAGAAAAAACATTAGGATACAGGTCTGTAAGTAGTATAATTATCTTTTATAAACTAAAGAGATAATTAAGAAAAACATCTTGATTTAATGGGAGTATTATGTTAAGATTGTCTTTGCGTGATACGAAATGTAAGGGGTAGGTGCCCTTTAACAGATAGAGGAGGAAAAGTCTGATGACATTACTTAGAGTATTAACATTTGTATTTATGATTGTAAGTTGTATTATAACAGTAGTAATCTTACTTCAGGAAGGAAAGCAGGCAGGACTTACAGGAGCTATTAGTGGTGCTGCTGAATCATATTGGGGAAAGAACAAAGGACGTTCAATGGAAGGCAAACTTGAGAAAATTACAAAGGTTTGCGTTGTTGTATTCTTCGTACTTTCAATTATTCTCAATTTAGATTTTATAGGATTTTAATCAAAATACTATTTATGACTGACTAAGGTGTAGATTTGTTATTTCTACACCTTCTTTTTATGTAACAGCAAAATTAAAAATATTTCAAATGGTATACGTTATTTTATAACAGAAAAACGGAGAGGTGTATGGATATAATAGAAGAAAAGAAGAAAATTATAATGGAATTAATGTCAGATAAACATTATGTTCCAATGAAGTTTAAAGAACTTGTTATAGTGTTAAATGTAAAAAAAGAAGATAGAAAACTTTTGGATATTGTACTATCAGAATTGGAAAATGAAGGAAAAATAATGTTATCAAAAAGAGGAAAATACAGTATTCCAAAAGAGCATTATGTAGAGGGACTTTTTATTAGCAATGAAAAAGGATTTGGCTTTGTTGAGGTAGAAGGTGAAGAGGAAGATTACTTTATACCAAAAACAAATGTAAATGGAGCTTTTCATCACGATATGGTTCTTATTACAGTAGACCCTGTACAGACAGGAAAACGAAAAGAGGGAAAGGTTGTAAAGATTCTTTCCCACGAAATTAGAGAGGTTGTAGGGTATTTTCAAAAGAGCAAAAATTTTGGATATGTTATACCTGACAATTCCAAAATATCCAGCGACATATATGTTGCAAAAAAAGATTCCATGGGAGCTGTGGAAGGACACAAAGTTGTAGTGAAATTAAAAAGTTATGGTAGCTCAGACAGAAAGCCGGAAGGTGTAGTTACGGAAATAATCGGTCATACCAATGATCCAGGTGTAGATGTTATGTCTATAGTTAAAGGATATGATATTCCAAGTGAGTTTCCGCAGGAAGTGATGGAGCAGGTGGCAAATATTCCATCAGAAGTTTTGGAAGAAGACAAAAAAGACCGTATGGATATTAGAACATGGCAGACGGTTACTATTGATGGTGAAGATGCAAAAGATTTGGATGATGCCATTACATTAACAAAAGAAAATGGCATATATACATTGGGAGTTCATATTGCAGATGTATCTCATTATGTGGTAGAAAATTCGCCTCTTGATAAGGAAGCTGTAAAAAGAGGAACCAGCGTATATTTAGTTGACAGGGTTATTCCAATGCTTCCACATAAGTTGTCAAATGGTATCTGCTCACTGAATCAGGGTGAGGACCGTTTGGCACTAAGTTGCATTATGAAGATTAACGAAAAAGGTGAGATAATAGATCATCAGGTTGCAGAAACTTTGATTAATGTTGACAGAAGAATGACATATACAGCGGTAAATGATATTGTAACTAACAAAAATGTGGATACATGCAATCAGTATAGTGAATTTGTGGATATGTTTAATCTTATGGCTGAACTTTCCAAAATTCTAAGAAAAAGAAGATATAAAAGAGGAGCCATAGATTTTGATTTTCCTGAATGTAAAATTAAACTTGATGAAAATGGACATCCTATATCTATTGAGCCTTATGACAGAAATACTGCTACCAAAATCATAGAAGATTTTATGCTGGCAGCCAATGAGACAATTGCAGAGTATTATTACTGGCAACAGGTTCCATTTGTATACAGAAACCATGAAAAACCTGACAGCGATAAAATGAAACAACTTGCCACATTTATTACCAATTTTGGGTATTCCGTAAAAGTCAGTGGCGACGAGGTTCATCCAAAGGAATTACAAAAGCTTTTAAATAATATAGAAGGTACTCCTGAAGAGGCAATGATTAGCAGAGTTACTCTTCGTTCAATGAAAAGAGCAGAGTACACTCCGGAGTGTCTAGGACATTTTGGACTGGCAGCAAAGTATTATACTCATTTTACATCACCTATCAGACGATATCCTGATTTGCAGATACATCGCATTATTAAGGAATGTCTTAATGGAAAAATGACTCCTAAACATGTGGAACATTTTAAGAGTATTTTGCCACAGATTACAAAAGATTGTAGTTTATACGAAAGACGGGCAGATGATGCAGAGCGTGACACGGACAAACTAAAAAAGGCAGAATATATGCGTAGCAGAATTGGTGAAGAGTATGTTGGTGTTATTTCAGGTATTACAGGGTTTGGTATATATGTGGAACTTCCAAATACAGTAGAGGGACTTGTACATGTATCAACAATGGATGATGACCATTATATATATATTGAAGATTCATATTTATTGGTTGGTGAAAAAACAAAAAAAACCTACAAACTTGGACAACCGGTGAAAATCAGGGTAGAAGCAGCAGATAAGATATCTAGAACAATTGACTTTAGTATGGTACACTAATCTTTGTGAGAAAGGAAAGGAAATTATGGCTTCAGAAAAATTAATTGCAAACAATAAAAAGGCCAGACATGATTATTTTATAGAAGCTACTTACGAGGCAGGTATTGTGCTACATGGCACAGAGGTAAAGTCTCTTAGGGCAGGACATTGTAGCATTAAAGAATCTTTTGTGAGAATAGAAAATGGAGAGGTGATTATATATGGAATGCACATCAATCCATATGAAAAGGGAAATATTTTCAACAAAGATCCACTTAGACCTAAAAAGTTAATGCTTCACAAATATGAAATAAATAAATTGGTAGGAAAGTTAAACGAAAAGGGTTTAACATTGGTTCCACTTAGGGTATATTTTAAGGGTAGCCTTGTAAAGGTGGAAATTGGCCTGGCAAAAGGTAAGAAATTGTACGACAAACGTGCAGACATAAAAAAACGTGATATAAAAAGAGAACATGAAAAAGAATTTAAAATTCATATGAGATAATATTCTATAACTTAATGTTAACCGGTTATTACTCTGCCGGTAAAAAGACTATTATTTCAACAGTTCTTAATAAACAATATAAGGAGGCACAAAATGTATACAGAATCATTAGTAAAATTAGGAAAAGTTCGTTCAGAAATCAGAGAGATTTTTGAATATGGCAATAAGAGAAAAGCAGAAATAGGAGCAGAGAACGTATTTGACTTTAGTATTGGAAACCCAAGCGTTCCGGCACCAAAGTCAGTAGACAATGCCATAATAGATTTAGTTGAAAATTTTGACTCAGTTGCCTTACATGGTTATACATCAGCTCAGGGTGATGGCAAAGTAAGAGAGACAATTGCACAGTATATTAACAACAGATTTAATACAGAAATTACTGCAAATAACATTTACATGACATGTGGTGCAGCAGCATCTCTTACAATTGTTATGAATGCAATTATGCAAAAGGATGATGAATGTATAGTATTTACTCCTTATTTTCCTGAATATGGAGTTTTTCTTGAAAGAACAGGTGCAAAACTTGTGGAAGTTCAGTCAGAAGAAAAAACATTCCAGATAGACATGAAGAATTTTGAACAGGCAATAACAGAAAAAACAAAGGCTGTTATTATCAATTCGCCAAACAATCCATCAGGTGTTGTTTATACAGTGGATACAATTGAAAAGATGTGTTCATTATTGAAGAAAAAAGAAGAAGAATATGGACATCCGATATTTTTAATAACAGATGAGCCATATAGAGAGTTAGTATATGATGACACAGAAGTGCCATATATTATCAATTATTATGACAATACATTTGTATGCTATTCATACAGCAAGGCATTGTCACTTCCGGGAGAAAGAATCGGTTACATTGTGGTTTCGCCAAAGATGGTTGATGAACAGGATGCTTATGCAGCAGTATGTGGAGCAGGAAGAGCATTGGGATATGTTTGTGCTCCAAGTATGTTACAAAGAGTTATTGAAAAGTGTATTGATGATACAGCTGACATTTCCATATACAAGAAAAACAGAGATTTGTTATACAATGCATTAACTGAAATGGGATATGAATGTGTATACCCTGACGGAGCATTTTATCTGTTTGTGAAAGCAATGTGTGACGATTCACATAAATTTTGTGAAAAGGCAAAGGAACATGAATTGTTGCTAGTTCCTGCTGACAGTTTTGGCACACCGGGATATGTCAGAGTATCATATTGTGTACAGACAAAGCAGATTGAAGATGCACTTCCTGCATTTAAAGCTTTGGCTGATAGTTACAAATAAAAATCATTGGACTGTAGCATGACAGAAAACTGCTTGTGCAACAGTCCTATTTATTGAAATGGAGAAATAAAATGAGTGATCAGTATAGTTGTGAGTTTTGCAGCAATTATGTATATGATGAAGAATACGAAGAATATGGTTGCGTGGTAAACATGGACGAGGACGACTTAGCCATGTTAATGCAATTTAAACGTGCAACTTGTCCATATTTTTCATATGGTGATGAATATAAATTGGCAAGAAAACAGTAAGATATGGAAATTTGAAACAAGGGAGATTTCGTTACCGTTTTTTACAACTGACAAATTAACGAAAGCACGCTCCCGCTGCCAAACGCTGGTAGCGGTTCT
>URQO01000086.1 GCA_900550135.1 uncultured Eubacterium sp. | reverse complement strand
TCAACGAATTTCTCACCACCTTTTTCAAGCTGTACCCTACGGCAACCGCAAAGGAGCTGACCTATTATGTAAATGAGGGTGTGCTGAAACCTGTGGGAAAAGAATATATTTTCTCCGAACTGGTAAATCCGGTCTACAATCGAAACGGAAATCAGGTGACCGCTTCCCTTGCAGTGAAATATCTGGATAAGCAGACCATGACAACACAGGTATCACAGTTTGACCTTGTGCTGGAAAAGAACGGGGAAAACTGGAAGATTGTTGGATAACATTAAATAATAAAGGCTTGTATCTTGCTTTTTAGTGGCATACAAGCCTTTTTATAAAACTAAAAATAGTTGGAAATTTATTTTTTATCGTGTTATTTTATGTGTAAATGGAGGATAGCATATAGAATTATCACATTGACTTTACCCTTACGGCAAGGTGTACTATAAGTGTGGAAGTAGTAAATTGAAAGGATGAGATTTATGTTATCTATTGGTGAATTTTCAAAGATATGTAAAGTTTCTACAAAAACACTTCGTTATTATGATGAAATCGGACTTATAAATCCCAGTAAAATCAATCAAGAGAACGGTTATAGATATTATTCCATTGAGCAATTAGAAACCATGTTATTTGTTAACCGTCTAAAACAATATAATTTTTCTTTGGAAGAAATTAGAGCAATTATTACATCTGAAGAAATACCAAATGAAAAATTATCCATAGAACTTTATAAGAAAAAGGTAGAATTAGAAAAACAAATACAGATATATTCGCAAATTACAGAACGATTAAATGAAGATATAGCGGCTTTGAAACAAGGAAAATCAATTATGTCTTATTTGAATAAGATTGATGTACAACTTGTTGAATTACCGGTTATGTATTTGGTTTCTATTCGTAAAATGGTTTATAAGTTTGAAATGGAAGAACAATACGCTTATTGTTTTAATTCAATATTAAGGAAAATTCAATATGACAAATTAACCGCCACTGCTCCGCCTATGGTACTTTTTCATAGTGATGAGTTTACTCCTTTGGGATTAGATACCGAATTTGCTATTCCAGTAAAGCAATTTGTCACGGGAACAAGAGATTTTTATCCGGGACTATGTTTAAAAACAACTCTACATGGCGGATATTCTAATTTGCCATCTATTTATACGAAACAATGTAAATGGGCAGAACAGAATGGTTATGAAAACAATGGTCCCCTTTATGAAGTTTATATTACTGACCCAACACAAACTTCAAACGAAGATGAATTTATAACTGAAATTTATTATCCAGTAAAAAAGAAATAGGTATACATCAAAGATTAAAATTTTTGTGAATAGAAGTTTCAGATACGATAACGTGAAATGGAGATGAGATTGATACTATGAATAGAAAAGAACTACACGATTTTATTGAAGAAAAACAGCCTAATATCTGTCAAATATCATGCTATAAAGACGGTAAAGAAGTTTATTCTGATGAATGGAATAATTATAAAAAAATAGATACTTGCCATGTTATGTCTGCAACCAAAAGTATCGTAGCACTACTTGTAGGGATAGCACTTGATAAAGGATTTATAAAAAGCACAGACCAACCTGTACTAGATTTCTTCCCTGAATACAAAATTAAAAGAGGAGAAAAAACAATTCAAAAAGTTACAATCAAACATTTACTGACTATGACTGCACCATATAAGTATAAGTACGAACCGTGGACTAAAATTTGTTCAAGTGATGATTGGACGGTTTCAGCTTTAGATTTTCTAGGTGGAAGAAAAGGATTGACTGGACAATTCAAATATTCAACTTTAGGCATACATATACTAACTGGTATTATATCAAAAACGAGTGGTCTGAAAGTCGTGGACTTTGCAAATAAGTTTTTATTTGAACCTATTGGAGTAGAAAAACATATAAATTATTTAGCAGAAACTGCCGAAGAACATAAACATTTTACTATATGTAAAGAACCGCAAAAAAATATATGGTTTTGTGACCCAAAAGGAATAGGTACGGCTGGATATGGTTTATGCTTTTCTGCAATAGATATGGCGAAAATTGGACAACTTTGTTTAGATAAAGGTGTTCATAATGGAAAACAACTTGTATCATCTAAATGGATTGAAGAAATAACAAAACCAAATTATAAATGCGGAGAAGAATTTAGAAATATGTCTTATGGGTATCTTTGGTGGATTGTGAATGAAAATGTATATGCAGCCATAGGAAATAGTGGGAATGTTATATATGTAAATTCATTAGAAAATATAGTGATAGCAGTTACATCATATTTTAAGCCAACCATATTCGACCGTATAGATTTTATACAAAAGTATATTGAGCCGTTTATTTCAATTTAATTCTGAACTGCTGAATCCGGTTTGCACCCGAAGCGGAAATTAGGTAGCATCTTACTTTTCAAGTGAAATATTTGTGATAATTTTAACTTGCCTATTGACTTTAACGTTACGTCATAGTATATGATAAAATCAAAAGGAGGAACTAGAATTATGAAAATATCCGCTATCCGTTCTGACAAAGTTTATTCAAAAATTATGAGTGCACCGTTAGACAAAAAAAATGACATTTATAGATATGAACTTATGAAGCCTTTTGAAAAAAAGTGGGCTTGTTATAGTGTTCCTATGAAAGCTCTAACGCCTAATGGATATGATGTAATTATGGCAAGCGAAATGCTTGGGCATATCGCCCCAACCGCTGTTGACCAGAAGCAACAAAATAATATTAATCTAATTTCTGATAATACACTCTGGGAAAAATGTGAGTTATCCATTCAGCAGTCGTTGAATTGCTTTGTTGAACACGGTGTTAATCTACCCGTTAAAGAATATGCGTTTACAATTTTACTTGCAAATGCTAAGAATCCTTACATTATTTTAAATGATGGTTACTGCGGTGATGGTGGTATTCCAGGATATATTTTTTCTTGGTTACTACCTAATGAATACACTTTATCACATCTTCATGTAGCATTAGCACATGAAACTAATCACAACGTACGATTTCAATTTATTAAATGGAAGAATGACATCACTCTTGGTGAAATGATAGTCAATGAGGGGTTGGCAGAAAACTTTGCAACATTTCTGTATGGTGAAGATAAAGCAGGTCCTTGGGTAACAAAAACTGATATAGAAACCTTAAATGAATATATTAAGCCTATTATTCGGGACGGTTTAAATGTTCAAGGATTAGAAAATCTGAATGCATACCTTTATGGTGATGAAATGGCAGCATTACAAAACTATCCTCAGGTCGGATTACCCTATTGTTCCGGATATGCGTGTGGCTATCACTTGATTAAACACTACTTGCAAAAGACTGGAAAAAACATTGTCGAAGCAACTCTATTACCTGCAAAAGAAATTTTAGATGCTACGGAGGATTTTTGGAATGAATGAAAAAGCTAAAACAGTCCATGAAGTTGCTAAATTAACAGGTATTACTGCTCGAACACTACATTATTATGATGAAATTGGTTTATTAAAACCGTCTATTATAACCGAAGCAAAATACCGTCAGTATACAGACGACGATTTAACTAGGCTTCAGGAAATTTTGTTTTTTAGAGAAGTTGGATTCGCCCTAAAAGAAATTAAGGAACTGCTGGATTCACCTCATTATGTTCGTTCAGAAGCATTAGAGAGTCATGTACTGATTTTGGAAGCTCAGAAAGAACGAATAGAAGCTTTGATTTCACTTGTAAAAGACACAATCAACGGAAATAAAGAAATTAAATTTTCTGCATTTTCAAATGCAAAAATACTTGAGTTACAATCGCAATTTCAAGAAGAAGTATTAGAACAATGGGGAAATACTGAAAGTTTCAGAGAATACAAGACTATGTTTTCTTCCCATTCAAAGCAAATACAAGAGAAAGAAATAGAATCTTTTTATTCAATGGCTCGCAATATTTTTGAAAAACTAGCTATGTATGAAAATAGTCCTGCGGAAAGTCCAGAAGTACAAGCAATAGTACATGAATGGCAACAATATATTTCTGAACACTTTTATGAATGTAATAAACAAATTTTATCTAATTTGGGAGTTCTCTATATTACAGATGAAAGATTTACCACTTTTATAAATAGATTTAGTAGTGGAAATCTTGCAGCTTTTTTTAATGAAGCAATACAAATTTTTTGCAGGGGTTCAGAATGAATATGATGGAGTGGGTTATTTGTCCTATATGCAACAATAAAACAAGGATTAAAATACGAAAAGATACACAGCTAAAAAACTTTCCGTTGTATTGTCCAAAATGTAAAAAAGAAAGTTTGATATGCGTAAATAACTTCAAAATAGAAATTATCAAAGAGCCAGACGCTTAGACGCAGAGCCGATAATTTATAAGTTATTGAAACTTATAGACTATCGGCTCATTTTAGTTTCAGTCCTATTCTGGTAGGCAATAGAAGTTATTTATCTTCCATTTCCTTGTATTTGACAATACCATCAGCAACGCTTTCCATGATAACAAGGTCTGCGTCTGTAAAATTGTCAATTTTGCTTTCAAGCTGTCTTCGTCTACTACTTTTTACCGGATTATCAGAGGACAAAAAGAACTCATCCACTGATACATTCAGCAGAGATACAAGGTCGTACAGCACCTGTAAACTTGGGTGCTGCCCTTTATTCTCAATATTGGTTAAATAGCGTGGGTCAATTTCAATCATTGCTCCCACCTGTTCACGGGTCAAACCCTGTTTTTTACGGGCTTCTTTTATGGCAAGCCCAAACGCCCTGAAATCATATTTATCTTCTTTTTTACGCATAATACACCACCTCTGTACATTTTACTGTTCCTGTTGTAATAGCGACAGGTATAGAAAAACGTATTACATAGTTGTACAGTTCCTATTATGCGTATCAAAGATAAAACTATGCTGCCGAAACGGAAATAAAAAAAACCGTTATTTGGCAGCATACTTTCCCTGCGTCAAAAATCACATCATCTTTTCCAGACGACGGTTTAACAAAAGCCGCCGTCTTTTTTTGCATGAAATATAGATGATTTTTAAAGTCTACTACTTTATACAGACAGCGGCTTACAGGAGGAAGCCGCTATGCAAAATATTTTCTTAAATATATCTACATTCGGTAAACCGTTAAAAAAAGCCATCCACCTACACTAGAAAAGTCTGACCCTCAATATGGTTTTTCAGAATACATAGAAAGAACTATCGAAGCACACAAGCAGAAATATCGTCTGTTTGCGTGCTTTTTTAGTTGGAAGAAAAAGGTTTTAAATTTTTCTTCTCAAAACGCAACTGCACCCCCTGTCCTGTCGGGACTAAGAGCGAAAAGGGGGAAAGAAGCAG
>URQO01000085.1 GCA_900550135.1 uncultured Eubacterium sp. | reverse complement strand
TCGTGAGGATTCGTATGAAGAGGGCGAGTTGGCTGGAAAGAAGATTGGACAGGAAATTGGACAAAAAATTGGAGAGAAAATAGGACAACAGATAGGACAACAGATAGGACAAGAATTAAAACTTATTGAAATTGTGTGCAAAAAGTTAAAGAAAAATAAGACGGCTGAACAGATAGCTGACGAACTGGAAGAAAAGATTACAGACATAGAGAAAATATATGCCGTAGCAGAAAAGTTTGCACCAGACTATAATGTGAACAAAATTTATGAAGCAATGAAGAAATAAGAAATGTAACAACTGGTAGGAATAATGTAACGATTTGTAAATGATTGCTTTGTAACAAATGCTATAATATAATGTATATGAAGAGTATAAAGTATGGCAAAACGATAATATGTTTGGTCATACTTTTTTTGTGGGATAAAATGCTGGAGGGAAACAATATTATGAATAAGATAATAATATGTGATGATGAAGAAAATATATTGAAAGAATTAGAAAATAAAATTCAAGAGTTACAACCAAAACAGTGGGAAATTGAAACAGTGAGAACATTAAAAATGTTAGAAAATATGTTAGAAACAGATATACCTGATTTAATATTTTTAGATATTTTATTAGAAGATGGAAATGGAATTGATTTGGCATGTAAAATTCAAAAGGAACATCCGTATATTCCGATTATATTTATAACCGGTTATACAGAATTTGCTCAAGAGATATTCAGAATTAAGCCTATCTATATGTTGACGAAACCATTTGGCGATGAAAGGATAAAAGATGCACTAAATAGGGCACAGGACTTTATTGAAAAGTGTCATTCAAAGCATATCAAGATTGTAGCTAATGGAAATATATACAATATAGATTGTAAAAATATATGTTTTGTGGAAAGTAATAAGAGAAAAGTTGTAATTCATACTATTGATGGAAAATACGAAATTTATATGTCGATGAAAGAGTTTAAAACTTCACTTACGGATAATTTTTTTAGTTGCCATAAGAGTTACGTTGTGAATATGAATTATATTCACAAGATTTCCAAAACAGAAATAGTATTGTCTACAGGAGATTGTGTTCCCATAAGTCGCTCCAATTATAAATCGGTAAAAGAAAATTTTATGAGACATGTAATGAGTTAGGGGGAAAATATGGAGTTAATAATGGTTATAAAAATTGCATTTGTAGTTGGGATTATTTTGTATTTAATATGTGATGAAGAAAAAAACAAAGTTAAGTTAGGATTAATGTCAGGAATCATATATATAGCAGTAAATATGTTGAGTATACAACTACAAAAACATTATTATTCTATTGGAATTTTAATATGTGTATTGGAAGCGTATTTTATTAGATTTTTACTGTGTGTTAAGTGGACTGATGATGGTGAAAGAACATATCTTAAAAGTATATTTTACTATTATATTAATTGGGGATTGATGAATGTACTGGAATATATATATTCGTTGATTAGCAGCAGAAAGTGGAATGCAAACAGCTCTTTAATGGATGTTATGCTACAGGCTAATGATTATTGGAGTCTTATTATATCCATAACAATAGTGTGTTTTATTATAAAAATAGGTGTATTTGAACTTATTCCATATAAAATAAGCAGAGTAATATTATGGTCCATAGCGGCATTTGAGGCAACTATTTCATTTGGAATGTGTATTGGTAAAATGCCATTGGAAATTCATAAGGAGTCTTATAAAATAATGGTACTTTGTGTATGTGCTTTAATTACCATATCAATTTTATATAAGAAAAAGAAAATAGAAAAAGACAATGCGTATTATGAAAATATCATAGAATCAGAATACTACACATATGAAGAAATGTATCGTAGAGAAATGATTATTAAAAATATCAGGCACGATTTGGCAAATCACATTCAGGTAATGCAGGGATTGTCGGCACAGGGAATGAACAAAGAACAGATTGCGTATAAGAAAGAATTGATATCAGATTATAATGCATATTTTGAAAAAACTCATCAGGAAAAAGAGGCTATAAAAGAGGAGCATTCTAAATTTATAGGTTTCATAAAAAAATGCGGATACTTTGCATTGCCTATGGCACTTTTAATGTCTATGTTATTAAGTTATTACATTAGTGGAAATGTAGTTATGAAATGGATCAACATTCTTGTAATTATATTGATAGTAACAGAAAGTGTTTATTATGTTTTGATAATTATATTGGAACAAAGGGACAATAGCAATATGCAAAGAGCAATAACAGAAGGAAAAGAATCAGATGAAAAATGGATGCAGATTAAAAATACAATAGAAGAAAGCATTTCGGAAAATAATGAGGATTGTGTAGGACAGAAACAAATCGAAAGATTATCGAAAATGATGCAATCTGTTGAAAAGAAATATGGTGATGATGAAGTGCTTGACGTAATGTTAAACTATAAGGACAAAAAATGTCAGGAACAGGAAATACATACAAATTGGAATATTAATCTTCCGTCAGAAAAGTCTATTAGAAAAATTGATATTGTGGAAATATTCGGAAACCTTATAGACAATGCCATTGAGGCGTGTCAACGAATAGACGCTGGTAAAAAGTATATCAAAATAGATACATTTTTCAGGGCGAATTTTTGGATGATAACAATAGAAAATAGTAAAGCATTATCAGAACATCCTATTAAATCAAAATTTAAAACGAAAAAGACAGGGGAGCATGGTCTTGGAATGAAAAGAATCAAAGGCATAGTGGATAATTATGATGGGGTAATTGAGTATAAGGATAATAGAGATTCATTTGTGATTGAATTGATGCTTACATTGTACTAAAAAACAGTTCGTTCAAATTAAAATTGAGCGAACTGTTTTTTTTTTTTGTATGTAATAACTGGTCGAAATAATGTAACAACAGGTTAAATACTATGGAATAAAGAATGTTATAATTTATACATAATCTGATATCTGATTAGTATTTTATACTGACGACATCTTCTATAGAGCAGTTTAATATTTTGCATAAATATGCAAGGGTGGAGATATTAACATTATCGCCACGTTTTAAATGGTATAAAGTACCCTTATTAAATTTATAAGTGTTAATGAGCTTATATGTAGAAATATTTTTTTCCTTCATTGTATTCCACAGTGGTTCGTATGAAATTTTAAACGAATAATCCATTATAATCCTCCTAATTCTTTAAGGATATGGCATATAGATTTTATTGACTATACCTAAGATATTAGGTATAATTGGCTTAATTTAGTACGACAATATTTGAACGGTGTTTGATATATATACAAGATGGAATAATGATGTGAGTATATAGCAATAGAAACTTATTAGTAACTATTGAATAAGTATAAGTAACAATATTAAAAAGGAGGTTAAGACATGGGATTTTTTGACGATATCGGGAAAAAGGTATCAGATGTAGGTCAAAAGACATTACAAAAAACAAAGGAGGTGTCAGACAAGGTCAAGATTAATTCACAAATATCTGATGAGGAAAAAAAGCTTGAAAATGCATATTGTCAGATAGGAAAGTTGTATGTTGAAAAGCATACATATGATTATGAACCGGAATTTGCACAAATGGTTCAGTTTGTAGTCGAAACAGAAAAAAGAATTGAAGAATACAAAAAGCAGATTCAGGAATTAAAGAAAACGAACACTTGTCCAAATTGTGGAGCAGAGGTTCCAAAGGATAATCAATTCTGTAGTTCATGTGGAACAGTCATACCTCAGGAGAGCAACAAAATATTTTGCAGAAATTGTGGTAATCCTATGGAGCCTGGATTAAAGTTCTGTACAAATTGTGGTACTCAAGTAGGATATGTGGAAAATGAAAGTCACACAGAGGAAACAATTAAGGAAAATGATACAGAATGTCAGGAATCATCAAACGAATAGAACGTAATAACAATTATATAAAATATTCGGTAATAAAAACAGATTAAAAAAATCTAAATAAAAAACACAGTAGGAGGAAAAAATTATGTATTGTGGAAATTGTGGAACTGAAAATTCAGATAATGGAAGATTTTGTAGAAAATGTGGTCAATTGTTGAAAAGTGAGAGTGATAGTAGTAATTCTAACAATGCAAATAGTTTTAATAACAACAATAGCATCAGCGATAATAGTTTTGAACAAAAGATAACAGAAACAGTAAAAGCAACTAATAGAAACAGAACAATAGGAATTGCAGTGTCGGCTGTAGTGGTTGTCGCAATTATTATTTTAGGATTTAACTTGTTTAGTGGAAGAAGCTATGAAAAGGTTATAGACAAATATATTGATGGTATATACCATGCAGATGCACAGGAAGTAATAGACCTGCTTCCAAAAGAATGGTGGGAAAAAGAAGTTGAAAAAGAAGGTCTGTCAGATGAGGAATTAGATAAATATATTGATTCTGTTAATGAGCGATTACAAGACAGTATGGATCAGATTGAGGATAAGTATGGAAAGGATTGGAAATTGTCATACGACATTATAGGAGAAGAAAATATAGTAGATGATGATTTGGATGATATAAAAGACGATTTTGATATAGATGATATTAGTGAGGCAAAAACTATAAAGGTAAAGTTGAAAATATCAGGAGACACCAATGATGAAAAAACAACTACTGTCAAAGTGGATGTTGTAAAAATTGGAAAATCATGGTATTTGGCTGACGATGATGCGCTTTAATATATAGTATGTGGGGCAATGAATTGTATAGTTCATTGCCTTATTAAATATAAAGGAGTAACATAACATATGAGAAATATAATTAGTAAATTATTAGGAGTATTTATGGCATTAGTGTGTGTTGTCAGCATAATATCTTATACACCTGCCAATGCTAAGAATAGTAATTTTTATACAAATGCAGATCAATATGTAGCAGATTTCATTTTAGGACAATATAAAACACCGGATGGACAAAATGTGAGTATGATTAATTCCTCAGGAAATCCTATTACATATGAATTCACATATAAAAAAATTTCAGAAGGTATTATAGATAAAAAATGGCTAATTGTAGGATCAGTATTTTGGAAAAATACAAAAAAATGCCTGGACTCAGACTTTGTAGATTTGGTTAACTGGGAACAGATAATGTATGAGTCATTGATAATGAACTGGTTATCATATGAATATGACAGTGATGATTACGAGAGTGAATTTGCAAAAACCTCAGCAAAATATGTCTTTAAACTTCAAAAAAGCATATACGGAGACAATGTGGAAGTTAAGGATATAAACAAAATCAAACCTGGTGATGCAAAGAAAAAAATGAAGGAAAATTTTTTCGATAAGAATGAAACTTGGAATAAGATTGCTAAAGGTGAGGATATTGCATCGAAAGTATTTGACGCAGGAATGGAAGTTGAGGAGCTCTTAAAACAGCGTGGTGACTGGGATCAGG
>URQO01000084.1 GCA_900550135.1 uncultured Eubacterium sp. | reverse complement strand
ACACTCTTTCCCTACACGACGCTCTTCCGATCTCAAGAAGGGTGGCCTCAAACATTTCCTTCGGGCATGCAGTGTGCTTGATCACACAGCCTTCCGGAGCCAGGTTGCCCTTTAAAATAGCAATGCTTCCATCTGTTCCCTTTGCATCATCAAAGGCATGGATGATCTCTGTACGCTTGATCTCCCGTCCTAACAGCTTGCCTTTTTCCCTTAACAGTTCATCGCAGTGGTCATAGAAACCATTTTTCTTTAATTCTTCCAGGTTCTCACCTAAGGTCTTGCCTGTAACTGTCATTACATCCAGATGCAGCATATCCTTGATCTCTTCCATAACTCTCGGAACACCGCCTGCATAATAGAAATACTGGGCTGGCCAGTCACCAGATGGACGGATATTAAGCAGATAGTGGGCTCCTCTGTGCATACGGTCAAAGGTTTCTGCATCTACTTCAAAGCCGAATTCATGGGCAATAGCAGGAATGTGCATGGTTGCATTGGTAGAACCGCTGATAGCAGCATGTACCATAATAGCGTTCTCAAAGCTCTTCATGGTAACAATATCCTTTGCCTTGATACCTTTTTCTACTAACTTCATCAGCTGTTTTCCTGCATCATAAGCAGCCTGCTTTAATTCCGGTGCAGTTGCGGGCATCAGGGCAGTGCCTGGAAGCATAAGGCCTAGTGCCTCTGCCATGATCTGCATGGTGGAAGCAGTACCCATAAAGGAACATGCGCCGCAGCTTGGGCATGCATTGTGCTTATAATAATTTAACTGTTCCTCCGGGATCTCCCCTCTCTTTTCCTGTGCGTCGAATTTACCGATCTGCTCCAGTGTCAGCAGTTCGTTAATAGCGCAGGCCGGGTCATTTTCCACATACTTTGGTGTAATAGTATGGGCTTCCATAACACCGCCGGTAACTACAATAGCACTCATATCCTTTAAACGGCCGATACCCATTAAAATAGCAGGCACGGACTTGTCGCAGCTGGCAATAAACATGCCGCCGTCAAAGCCGCTTGCCATTCCGTGAACTTCGATCATATTGGTCATCATATCTCTGTGTGCAAGAGAATAATTGATGCCGTCATGTCCCTGGGCAATGCCGTCGCAGATATCGGTCACATAATATCTGGCTGCTTTTCCTCCGTTATCGTTGACTGCTTTTACGCCCTCTTCTACAAACTGGTTCAGATGGGCACTTCCCGGATGACTGTCACCAAAAGAGCTTTCTACTAAAATCTGAGGTTTATCCAGGTCTGCCACGCTCCATCCCATTCCGATCTTTAACGGGTCATTTTCCGGTGCAAGTTTTCTAACTTCCTGACTGTGTAACTTCATAACCGTTCTCCTTTTAATTCATCATATTATTTTTTAAAAATTCGTCTGACATCTCATGAGTTTAGATTAGCATTTTTTTATTAAAAAGGCAATAGGTCAGACAAATTTTTAACAAAAAAAGAAGTCTGCAACGTTTTTATCCGCCACAGACTTCTTTTTACTAACAGTATATTCCTATTTTTATATTTCTGATTAATACATTCCGCCCATATCAGGTGCAGCCGGAGCAGCCGGAGCTGGCTCCTTGATGGTTGCTACTACAGACTCAGTGGTCAGTAATGTAGATGCAACGCTGTTTGCATTCTGTAATGCACTTCTTGTAACCTTAACAGGATCCAGGATACCTGCTTCGATCATGTTTACGAAAGTCTCATTGTAAGCATCAAAGCCTTCGCCAACCGGGGACTCTTTTACCTTGTTTACGATAACAGCGCCTTCCAGACCTGCGTTTGCTACAATGTGGAACAGAGGAGCTTCCAGAGCCTTTAAGATGATCTTGGCACCGGTCTTCTCGTCACCTTCCAGAGTATCAACTACCTTCTGAACATCAACGGTAGCATGTGCATAAGCAGAACCGCCGCCTGCGATAATTCCCTCTTCAACTGCTGCACGGGTTGCATTTAAAGCATCTTCCATACGAAGCTTAGCTTCCTTCATCTCGGTCTCAGTAGCAGCACCTACACGGATAACAGCTACGCCGCCAGCCAGTTTTGCAAGTCTTTCCTGTAATTTTTCTCTGTCAAAGTCTGATGTTGTTTCTTCAATCTGTGCTTTAATCTGACCAACTCTTCCTTCAATTTCACTTGAATCACCAAGTCCGTCTACGATAATTGTATTTTCTTTTGTTACTTTAACCGATTTTGCTCTACCTAAATCTTCAATCTTAGTTTCTGCAAGTGATAAACCAAGTTCTTCTGAAATAACCTGACCACCTGTTAAGATAGCAATGTCTTTTAACATCTCCTTACGTCTGTCACCATATCCAGGTGCTTTAACAGCAACAACGTTAAATGTGCCACGTAACTTATTTACAATAAGAGTTGTAAGAGCTTCACCTTCAACATCTTCAGCAATAATTAAAAGTTTTGAACCTGACTGTACAATCTGTTCAAGAACAGGAAGAATTTCCTGAATATTAGAAATTTTCTTATCTGTAATCAGAATATATGGATCTTCCAAAGTTGCTTCCATCTTTTCCATATCTGTTGCCATGTAAGCTGAAATATATCCTCTGTCAAACTGCATACCTTCAACTAAATCAAGTTCAGTTTTCATTGTCTTTGATTCTTCAATTGTAATAACACCATCGTTTGATACTTTTTCCATAGCATCTGCAACCATGTTTCCAACTTCTTCATCACCTGCTGAAATTGCTGCAACTTTTGCAATCTGTTCTTTTCCTGTTACAACACTGCTCATATCAGCAATTGCTTCTACTGCACAGTTTGTAGCTTTCTTCATTCCTTTTCTAAGAATAATTGGGTTTGCTCCTGCAGCTAAGTTCTTCATACCTGCATTAATCATTGCCTGTGCTAAAACTGTAGCTGTTGTTGTACCATCACCTGCAACATCATTTGTCTTTGTTGCAACTTCTTTTACAATCTGTGCTCCCATGTTTTCGAAAGCATCTTCAAGTTCTACTTCTTTTGCAATTGTTACACCATCGTTTGTAATAAGTGGTGCACCAAATGATTTGTCTAAAACTACATTTCTTCCTTTTGGTCCAAGAGTAACCTTTACTGTATCTGCCAACTGGTTTACACCAGCCTCAAGAGCCTTTCTTGCTTCAGCTCCGTATTTAATTTCCTTTGCCATAATAAATGCCTCCTATATATAAATTATTCAACTATTGCAAGTATATCTGACTGTTTTACGATAATGTATTCTTCATCATCTAACTTAACTTCGTTACCTGCATATTTTGAGAAGATAACAACATCTCCAGTTTTAACATGCATTGTTACTTCTTTTCCATCTACTAATCCACCTGGTCCAACTGCAACAACTTCTGCCTGCTGTGGTTTTTCCTGTGTCTGACTTGTTAAAATAATTCCTGATTTTGTTTTTTCTTCCGGAGTAGACTGTTTTAAAACTACTCTATCTGCCAATGGTACTAATTTCATTTTGTTACCTCCATATCACTTATATTAATAGGTCAATTGACTCTATTTATCGTTTTCTTATTAGCACTCTTTTTTATTGAGTGCTAATCACTAATACATATAATATCACTATAATTTACAAATGCAACCCCTATTAAAAAAATTTACAAAACTGTAACATTTACTTTCCTATATTGTTTGACCTTCCGTATGCAAACAGATATTGCTGAGCATATCCTCCGTATTTTCCATAAAGATTTATTGCAAATTCTTTTATTTTTTCTTTTGATGTATCTTTTCCATCAAAATATAATGTTTCCATTATTCTTTTAATCCAAACATCAATAGGAAAAGCATCTCTATATCCAAGTGAAAATAACATAACACAATTTGCCACTTTTTCTCCAACGCCTTTTATTTCCATAAGTTTTTTTCTTGCAGATTCTTCATCCATTTTTTCAAAGTCATTTTCTTTAAAAAACTGTAATTTCTCCGATGCATCTCTTAAATAAGGTGCTCGAAATCCTGTTTTCATTTCTCTATACTCTTCTTCTGTAATTTTTCCTAAAGTTTTAACATCAGGAAAGCTGTAATATTTTTCATCATTTACAGTTCCAAGGTACTCTCCATACTGCTCACTGATTCTTTTTACAAGTTGTTTTATATGTGGTATCTGTTTATTTTGAGATATAATAAATGAAATCAATGTTTCAGAAAACTGCTGATTAAGAAGTCTTACACCATATTGTTCATTTATTGCATCTTGCAAGCTATTATCTTTTTTTAATAAGAAACTTTTTATTTCTCCATAATCTCTTTTCAAGTCAAAATAAGGTATCCAAACATTTTTAACTTCATCTTCATCACAGTTCATAAAAATTAAATCTTTTTCTTCTTGTTTAATATGTAACAATCTATGATATGCAACTACTACATAGTCCATGTCATCCTGTTTATAAAACCTGAAGCATTGTCCACATTCCAATGTCTGTTCCAAATTAAAATCAGGCACATCTTTAATAATTATATTCTCTTTCTCTTTATATATTCTCATATATTTCACCGTTGTTTATCCTTTGCTTTTATTTTTTTATCAAAGTGTTAACTCTTTACTTATAATAATAAATTATTTCCTTAATTAATTTTGGTAAATCAAAATTTTTATTATTTTCTTATAATTTTTAAATTACATTTAAAAATTATATTTTCTACACTAACATTAAAAATATGACTGTTCAAGGTATTTAGTTTATTTTATTTTGCCATTTTTTGAAATTTATACATTTTATATGTATTTCAACTTTATTTATGGGAAAAATAGTATTATAATATTTTTAATATTATGATTTGGAGGACGATTTATGGGTTTATTTAAGAAATTATTTGGAACAGCTGCTGTGGCAGGTGCTACTGTAGGTAGTATTTTATACGTGAAAAAACGCAAAGACGAACGCTACACTGAAGATGATGTATTTGAAGATTTTGACGATGAAAAAGCATTTGAAATAAAAAAAGATGACAAGGGTGATGGAACTACAAAAGTCACTCTTACAATCAACAAAAGAAAAGTTAAAAACATGGCAGACAATGCAGCTGACAAGGTTATTTTCACTTCAGAAAGTTTAAAAGATACATTATCAGAAAAAATTGGTGACGAAAATATCGACAAAGTTAAAGAAAAAATTGATGAAGCCAAAGAAATAGCAAAAGATACAAAAGACAAAGTTGTTGAAAAGATTGGTGAAGAACGTGTAGACGCTGCAATGGAAAAAATATCCGACATTGCAAACACTGCCAAAGACAAGGTCAATGAAACAATCAATAAAGTGAAAACTTCTTCTGATTCAACAAATTATGAAACTGAAGACGATGTTACAAACGATGATTTTGATGATGATATTTTTGAAGATGACGAGTTTCTTGAAGATGAATTAAAAGATTTATAAAAAGATAAAAAGATGAACATTTTTCATATTTCTAAGGAGTCTGTGAAATAAAGTCTGTAAATAGACATTCTATGATAAGTGATGGAG
>URQO01000083.1 GCA_900550135.1 uncultured Eubacterium sp. | reverse complement strand
TTTCTTTCTCTTGCCATAATTAAGGCCTCCTATAATAATAAATTTTATCATAGAAAGCCTATTAATTATATTTAAATATTAAATTTACAGAAAAACTTTCACACTCTCAATGATTTTTCTAAAAATCTGTCTCATGAGATTACAAATTACACTGGATGTATAAATTTTTCTTATGCCTGACAATGAGCAAAAAGTTGCCACCTTACACTATGTAAAGTGGCAACTTTTATTATATGCACTGTCTACAGAAACTGCCACAGGCAACATTCTTTGTATTTACTGATTCTGTTTTCTAATGTTTGCTCTCTTTCTAAGAGTTGGATCAAGAATCTTCTTTCTTATTCTTAAACTTTCAGGTGTTATTTCTAATAATTCATCAGTATCAATATATTCAAGTGCCTGCTCAAGACTTAATTCTTTCTTTGGTACAAGCCTTAAAGCTTCATCAGAACTTGATGTTCTTGTATTTGATAAATGTTTTGTTTTGCAAACATTTACCTCAATATCTTCTGCACGTCCTGTCTGACCTACAATCATACCTGAATAAACTTTTTCACCAGGTCCTATAAACAATGTTCCACGTTCCTGGGCATTGAACAAACCATAAGTGATGGCTTCTCCTGCTTCAAAAGCAATAAGTGACCCCTGTTTTCTGTACTGGATTTCTCCCTTAAAAGGACCATATTCATCAAACATTGTGTTCATGATACCATTTCCCTTTGTATCAGTCATAAACTGACCTCTGTATCCAATAAGTCCACGTGATGGAATTGAGAATTCAAGTCTTGTATAGCCGTCTCCTGTTGGAGCCATACCCTGAAGTTCACCTTTTCTGTTACTTAACTTTTCAATGATTGCACCTGAAAATTCTTCAGGAACATCAATATAGCAGATTTCCATTGGCTCTAATTTTTTGCCACGTTCATCTTCTTTATAAATAACCTCAGCTTTACTTACTGCAAATTCGTATCCTTCACGTCTCATGTTTTCAATAAGAACTGATAAATGAAGTTCTCCACGTCCTGACACTTTAAATGAGTTCTTTTCATCTGTTTCCTCAACTCTTAAAGAAACGTCAGTGTTTAACTCTCTCATAAGTCTGTCTCTTAAATGACGTGATGTAACAAACTTACCTTCCTGACCTGCCAATGGGCTGTCATTTACCATAAACTGCATAGAAATTGTAGGGTCAGAAATCTTCTGGAATGGTATTGGCTTTGGATTTTCTATTGAACAAATTGTATCTCCAATGCTAATATCTGCAATACCTGAAATTGCTACAATTGAACCAACTGTTGCTTCATTTACTTCTACTTTATTTAAGCCCTCAAACTCATATAGTTTGCTGATTTTTACTCTTTTTGTATTTTCAGGGTCATGATAGTTGGCAAGTACAACATCCTGGTTAACCTTGATTGTACCATTGTCAACCTTACCAACACCAATTCTACCAACATATTCATTGTAATCAATTGTGCTGATTAAAACCTGTGTATCTGCTTCAGGATCACCCTGTGGTGCCGGAATATAATCAATAATTGTTTCAAATAAAGGCTTCATATCTACATCAGCATCATCTAAATTCTTCTTTGCAAATCCCTGCTTTGCTGATGCAAATAAAAATGGACATTCAAGTTGGTCTTCATTTGCATCTAGGTCAATAAATAATTCCAAAACTTCGTCAATTACTTCGTTTGGTCTTGCTTCAGGTCTGTCAATTTTGTTGATACAAACAATAACGGGAAGACTAAGTTCCAATGCTTTTTTAAGAACGAAACGTGTCTGTGGCATTGCACCTTCAAATGCATCAACTACCAATATAACACCATTTACCATCTTAAGCACACGCTCAACTTCACCACCAAAATCGGCATGTCCCGGTGTGTCAATAATATTTATTTTTGTATTTTTATAAGTAACTGCTGTATTTTTTGAAAGAATTGTAATTCCTCTTTCTCTTTCAATATCATTTGAGTCCATTACTCTTTCAGCTACTTCCTGATTTTCTCTAAAAACACCACTCTGCTTTAAAAGTTCATCTACCAAAGTTGTTTTACCATGGTCAACATGAGCAATTATGGCAATATTTCTAATATCTTCTCTAATCATCTCTAATTCTCCTATGTTTCTTTACACAATGTACAACCTAAACATTTTATCACATTATATAATTTTTTCAATATATTCCTTATTCTATATATTATTTGATTTTTTAATATGTCCCTTGCGCTGTGTGTTTATTCGATTTTCCAATATATTCATTGTATTGTATTCTTATTTGATTTTTTCAATACCTTCCTTATATTCTATATTACTAATTTTTGAAAATTTAGCTTTTCCGCCGGTTACTTCCACTACCTGACTTTTAAAATTTTCAAAATCTTTTTCTTTCATATTTATATGTAATAACACATCTTCACCATATTCTTCCATTGCTTCAATCCCCATCTGCACCATAATATATTTTATTTTTCCAATACTATTGTAGTCACACTTTAAAAAGAAGCCAACGCCCTGACATACACACATGATTTTGGCATTTTCCACTGCTGCTTTGGCACTTTGTCCATAGGCTCTTACAAGCCCTCCTGTTCCTAGAAGTGTTCCTCCAAAATATCTTGTAACCACTATTAATGTATTGTGAATATTACCTTTTAGCAATACTTCCAATATTGGCTTTCCGGCAGTGCCCTGTGGTTCTCCATCATCACTAAACCGTTGTATTTCGTTGTTCTTTCCTATTACAAACCCAAAGCAATTATGTCTTGCATCCCAATACTGCTTTTTGATTTTTTCTATATAAGTCAGTGCTTCTTCTTCATTTGACACAGGTATCACATGAGCAATAAATCTGGATTTTTTTTCTAAAATTTCTCCTGTTCCTTTTTCTTCTACTACAAAATACTGTTCCATAAATTACTCCGTTTTCTAAAATACTTCAAACCACATTCTACCACACTATGGGATTTTTTTCATCGACAAACTTCCCCTTTATTTAATGTGGCTATTTTGCTATAATTAAACGGAATAGGAGGTTTTGAATGAATTTTGGATATAAAGAAACCATTGAAAAGCAAAAGGACTTAGTTTCTGTTCAAAGAAAAGTTGTCTCAAAATCAATGGTTAGCATATTAAAAATATTCTTATATATAGTTGTACTTTTTATAATAACAGTTGGTTTTATGTTTTTAGGTTTATTACATGGCATCATCAAAAGTGCCCCAAATATTAACAGCACTTCCATCAAGCCATCAACATATGCATCAACAATATACAACTCAAAAAACAAACAAATTGCCAAGTTGGTTACTTCCGGTTCCAACCGAATTGAGGTAAGTTTAGATCAGGTACCGGAACATTTACAATGGGCATTTATAGATACTGAAGATGCAAGATTTTATGAACATAACGGCATTGATATTCAGGGTATTGGTAGAGCAGCTTTCATTGCTGTTTCAACTATGAATCCATCAGAAGGTGCCAGTACATTAACACAGCAGGTACTAAAAAACAACGTATTTACCAGTTGGACAAACGAGACTTCATTTATTTCTTCATTAAAGAGAAAGATTCAGGAACAGTATCTGGCTTTACAACTTGAAAAAGTTACCGACAAAAAGACAATTTTAGAAAGTTATTTAAACACTATCAACCTTGGTTCAAATACTCTTGGAGTGCAGGCCGCATCTCTTAGATATTTCAATAAGGATGTTAGCAAGATAACAGTATCAGAAGCAGCAGTTATTGCATCAATTACCCAGAACCCTTCGCTTTACGACCCTATTACAAATCCTAAAGAAAATGCCAAACGTCGTAAAAAGGTTCTTAAAAATATGCTTGCTGCAAAACACATTACCAAGAAGCAATACAAAAAAGCTATAAAAGACGATGTTTACTCACGTATCCAGAAGGTAAACAGTAAAATCAAAAAAGAAGATAAAACTGTTTATTCTTATTTTGTAGATGAAGTAATAAATCAGGTTATGGAAGACCTTCAGAAACAAAAAGGTTATTCATATACTCAGGCTTACAATGCAGTATACAGCGGTGGTTTAAAAATATATTCCACTCAGGATTCTTCAATTCAAAAGATTTGTGATGAAGAAACATCAAATAATGCAAACTATCCATACTCCATTTATTATTCAATAAACTGGGCATGGTCAGTACAGAATCCCGATGGTACTGTTGACAATTATGATGAAGGTGACATTAGTAATTATCACAAAAAAGTTCTTGGTGAAGATTCATATCAGTTGATTTACTCTTCAAAAGAATCTGCCAAGGCTGCTGTTGAAGATTATAAAAAACATTTAAAAAAGAAATATTACAAAAAAGGCATTAAGAAAAAGTTGGGATATACCCAATATGAAACATTATATTATAATCCTCAGCCTCAGGTATCCTTTACAGTTATGGACCAAAACACAGGATATGTTAAAGCTATTGTAGGTGGACGTGGAAAGAAAAATGTAAGTTTGGCTTTAAACCGTGCCACGGACTCAACAAGACAGCCTGGTTCAACATTTAAGGTTTTAGCAGCATATGCACCTGCTATTGACAATATGGGATATACATTGTCAACTACTATTGTTGATGAACCTTACAATTATTCAAATGGTCGTCCGGTAAAAAACTGGTATAGTGGTTATCGTGGAACTGTTACAGTCAAAACAGCTATTGCCAATTCTATGAATATATGTGCAGTAAAAACCATTACAGACATAACTCCACAGTTAGGTTATGATTATCTGCTTAATTTTGGTATTTCTACTCTTGTAGACAATCGTGTGGAAAAAGATGGTTCTGTATCATCTGATATTCAGCAGGCATTAGCACTTGGTGGTATTACAGACGGTGTTACCAACTTGGAAATGACTGCAGCTTATGCTTCCATTGCCAATCTTGGTACTTACACACAACCTGCATTTTATTCACAGGTTGTTGATAAAAACGGACGTATTTTATTAGATAGAACAACTCCAACAACACGTACTGTTTTAAAAGAATCCACTGCTGCTCTTTTAACAGAAGCAATGGAAAGTGTTGTTACGTCAGGTACAGGTACTGCCTGTAAATTAACAGACGGAATGCCTGTTGCAGGAAAAACCGGTACTACATCAAGCGAATATGACTTATGGTTCTGTGGATATACACCATATCTTACAGCTTCCATTTGGACAGGATATGATGAAAACAAATCATTATCAGGGGATCAGGCTTTCCACGAAAGATTGTGGTCAAAGATAATGTCAAAAATTGATGCTCAGAAAAAGTATAAAAAGAAAGCTTTTAAACAGGGTAAAAACGTTAAGGCTGTAAATATTTGTGATTCTTCAGGAAAGGTAGCCATTGAAGGTGTCTGTCCTGAAACACATGTCGAGTACTTTAAGAAAGGTAGCGAGCCTGGAAAATGTAACTATCATTCAAGTGATTATTCAAATGATTATAACTACAGTAATGACGATAATTACAACGATACTACAACCAAGAGTTCATCAGAAACTACTAAAGCTTCTAACGGTAACTCTAAAGCAAAGAAAAACGGTAAAAACACTGTTGCTACCGAGCCTAAAACTAAAGCAAAGAAACCATCGTCAGATGGTGAAGAATAAAAAATTCATACACATACAAAAACCCCCGTAAACCTTATGTTAGCAAGGCTTTGATAAGGATGGTAGTAGAAAACCAGTAAAATCAAGGCTTTGC
>URQO01000082.1 GCA_900550135.1 uncultured Eubacterium sp. | reverse complement strand
TTTCATCATCATCTGAAACAAAGCTGTTCATCATATCAGCCAACTCAGATTTTGTTACAACATCCTTCAGTCCTTCTGCAACATCTGAAATCTGCTTTTCCAGTGATATCATATCTGAGTTGATTTTGTTAATTTCTATTCTGTTGTTAGCTGTCTCCATGCTTAACTGAAGTATTTCCCTCTGACCAATAAGATCTCGATTTTCTAAAATGTAATCTTTCATTTTCTTGAAAGTCTTCACAAGTGCACGGCTTTGTTTAATTGCAAGCTCGCCGCGCAAAACTGTCATAAGCATATATACTCCCTGCTCTGTAAACACATAAGGTTTGTATTTTATATTTGAACCTCTTCCCATATTCAAGGTGAAATTTTTGCACCTTGAAAGATTTTCCACTTCTTCATCATTCAATTCAAACATAAAATCATCGCCTTCAAATTTGGCAATGTTATTCTTAACCTGCCTTTTAAAATTTTTGGTTTCATACCCATAAATCTCTGCCAAGTCTGAATCAAGCATAACTTTTTTCCCTCTGAATTCATAAAGCCGCTCCTTCATGTATTCTTCTGTAATTTCAATTACTGCAATTTCTTTCTTTTTATCTTCTGCCATATATTTCCTTCCTTGTTTTGCGGTCACAAACTGTGACCACAATTCTCATATGAACATAGTGCCGACATCAGCAATATGTCCGATTTATCATTATTATTCTATTACCTCAGCTAACCATTTTCCTTTCCATATTAGACTTTCTCCTCCCACATTGGACCATTTTATTTTTCGGAGCTTCCAATGAATAACCATCTATCTGCATGACTGTAGAAACACGAGTATAAATATAAACCTTTGTTTTTTACTATTCACAATTTTTCTCCTTGACATTTTCACAAATAAATAGTACCTTTTGAAGTAAGAAATGGGTTTTGTACCGTACGTGCTGACTTGTCAGTAGCTAAGCGGGTTGCTCGTTTCTTTTTTTGTTTTTATAACATCGTACAAATATTCTTACCATTGACATCATGTCTTACTATCAGAAAAAGCATGAAAAATATCATCTTTTCCATTTAAATCCTTAATTACATTTATGTTCTTATTTTTCTCCATTCATTTCCCCTAATCTTTTCATGTATTTTAATAAACGCATCTGCTGACTTTTAGATAACTTATGGTAATCTTCCAAAATCTTATGATCCTCAACATTCTTATAATCAATATCCTCTGATAAATTTTCTTTAAATGACTCTGAACCTATAAGCAATTCTTCCACAGAAACCCCCAAAGCCTCACTAATAACCAATAACTTATCAGAAGCCGGATTCGACTTCTTGGTATTCCAATCGCTAATTGTACTGATTGTTATCCCGGTTCTCCTTGAGAGTTCTCTTTGGCTCATTTTCTGTTCCTTCATTATTTCAAAAATTCTTTCACTTATTATCATATTCGCCTCCATTTTATGCACGCTTTTACGTTCATATTAATACTAGCTAACATAATAGTCAATATCAATATACTTCTTTTTTGTAATAGCTCTACAGATATATACTTTTATACATTTTTCTAAAAGTAACAAATCCCGACTGCCAGTGATATAAAATACGAAATTGACAACATGATTATTTGGCGTGAGAATCTACAACTATTCTGCATCGTGTTGCAAGTTTTTCTACATTTCTTCCGGACATTCCATTCCAAGAAGACCACAAGCCTCGTTAACAATTTTCTGAACTATATTAACAAGATTTAGCCTTGCCATTTTTACCATCTCATTTTCTTCTCGAAGTATGGTACATTCTTGGTAAAACTTATTAAATGAAGAAGCAACTGAAATGATATATCGTGCTACAATTGAAGGTTCGTAACGATTTGCTGCATTTTTAACTGTTTCCTCATATCCAGATAGAATCTTAATCAGTTCAAATGTCACATCATCAGTAAGTGCATCATAACATATGTTTTGTTTTTCAATTTCTACATTGCTCTTTCGTAATATGCTCTTAGCACGGGCATAAGTATATTGAACATAGGGACCTGTAGTTCCATCAAAACTTAATACATCATCCCATGAAAAATCTACATTCTTAATACGTTGATTAAACAAGTCATGAAAAATCACAGCACCGATTCCAACCTTTTTAGCAACCATTTCTTTGTTAACCAGTTTTGGATTTTTTTCTTCAATGGATTCCGCTGCACGCTTAACTGCTTCATCTAATATATCTTCTGCATATATTATATTTCCACTTCGTGTAGATAACTTTGCTCCTTCCAAACTTACAAGACCATATGGAACATGTATTAAATTTGCATACCACTTGTATCCCATTAACTCAATTGCTTTAAATACCTGTTTAAAATGAAGACTCTGTTCAAGCCCTGTCACATATATACATTTATCAAAATCGTACTTTTCTTTACGATATAAAACTGCACATATATCACGGGAATGGTAAATTGAACCACCATCCTTTTTTGTAATCATACATGGAGGCATATTATACTTTGATAAATCAATCACATTAGCTCCCTGACTCTCTATTAATAAATTTTTCGCTTTCAGATAGTCAACTAATTCAGGAACCATATTACGATAATAGCTTTCACCAAGATAAGAATCAAAGGAAATCCCAAGCATTTTATATACTCTTTCAAACTCTACCATACTGATTTCTTTGAACCATTCCCATATTGCCAGCGCTTCCTGATTTCCCTGCTCCATCTTTACGAACCACTCTCGTGCCTCATCCATTAGTTTCGGATTTTTATCTGCTTCACTGTTAAATTTAACATAAATATCAAGTAACTCATCAATTCCTCTTTTCTCAACTACTTCTTTACTACTCCATTTTTTATAGGCAACAATAAGTTTTCCAAATTGTGTCCCCCAATCTCCTAAATGATTAATCCTTATCACTTTATACCCTAATTTATGATAAATTTTATACAATGAGTTCCCTATAACTGTTGTGCGTAAATGTCCTACGTGGAAATTTTTAGCGATATTAGGAGAAGAATAATCAATACAGATTGCCTTATCTAAGCCAACCTTTTCTACTCCCAAATTATCTTTTTCCAAAGTGTTCAGTATCATTTCCACATACTTTTCACGGTTTACAAATAAATTACAGTATCCGTTAACTGACTCTACCGAAGACAATCCCAACTCTTCTTTACATTCTTCCAAATTTTCTTTCACTTCATTGGCTATTAACGAAGGATTCTTGTGCATTAACTTGGCAAATGAAAAACACGGAATTGCATAATCCCCCATTTTGTTATCGGGGGGCGTCTCTATTAAATCTAATATTGACTTCCAATCCTCTGTATTAACTACTTCTGCTACAACTTTACTAATCTTTTCTTTCATTTTTCTTTTCTCCCTTCTTGTTTTATAAATGAAAAAAGAACCGCACCCGTTTATCACACTTGATAAATCAAATACGGTTCTGTATATGATACTAATTAACAGCACCGCACAACAACAAGACATACTTTCTTGCAGTCATGCGATTTACAATAACTACAAGAACTTATGTCTTCTCTGTCTGCGTCTTAAACTGTTATTTAATAAATGTTTCATTCTTTTAAAATCCTCTCTCAAGATATTTGTATAATATATAGCAAATTCTAAACGCTGTCAATAAATTTTTCGCCATCATACTAAATTCGCTCAAGCCACGCCACCGTCTCCACATGTGTCGTTACTACTATCGGAACACATTTTATCAACCTCGTTGCTGTCATGTGAACACAATTCGTCAGCCCTATGTCGTCCTCTTGCATTTTTTCTTTGTGGTTTAAATTTAGCACCATCTACACTATTCTTCAAGCCCGTTTTATAAACAAAAGTCAACTGTGCAGGGTCAACATTTCCGTTTTCATCAAGTCCACCTACAATTACTTTTTCAACAATGCTTTCAAACACATAGCGGTCAAATTTGTCAAGAACCTCATTCTGTTCCAAAGTTTTCTTAAACTCTTTCAGACGTTTTTTTATATCTTTTTCATTATCAGAAGTTTCTTGTAATTTTTTTCTTTCTTCGACAAGCTGTTCTTGTTTACTTACTAAGTCAGCATATTTGCTTTCGTAGGTTTCCTTATCAATAACTTCTTCCAGACGCATATCCACAAGTTTACTCTTTTTCTTCTCTAATGCGTCTATCTCTTTTTCTGCTTTTGCAAGTTGTTTCGACACCGCACTACTACTAAGCGTATCGTCCATTCTCTGCAAAAATTCTTCCAGAACATCTTTATTATCATCACATAACAAACGATAACTTTCTACAAATGCTTCTTCAATAGCTGTTTCTGGAATACCTTTGCTATGCTTACAGAATTTTTTCCCTTTCTTCGTAGCCGTTACACATTGCCATATAACTTTGCTGTACTGTGAACTGCTGTGCCAATTACGCCTTGTTAAAGTGCCACCACAGAAACCACATTCCAGCATACAACTGAAAGCATATTTCCTACTATATTTTTCCCTCTTTGTGTTACCCTCTCCAATCTTTCCTCTATTAACATTTCTTCTGGCAAGAATTTCTTGTGCTTTTTCAAAAACTTCTTCGCTAATAATCGGTTCGTGATGATTGCGAATATAGAATTTATCTTCTTCTCCGAAATTCTCCAATCTCCGCTTTGAAATCGGGTCTACTGTAAAAGTTTTTCCTAACAATAAATCGCCTTTATATTTCTCATTCTTAATAATGCCAATAATTGTTGATTGTACCCATGTAGAACTTCCATACTTTGTTTTATATCCCAAATTTTCAAGTTCATGTGCAATAACAGAACCACCAGCACCCTCAATATACCGATTGAAAATATAACGTACAATTTCTGCTTCTTCTTCATTCACGGTAATTGTTTTCGTGTCTTTGTGATAATCATATCCAAGACAACCTTGAAAACCAACCAACTCTCCCCGTTTCATTTTCATTTTCAAACCTTTTTTTACATTAGCAGATATATTTTCAACTTCCTGCTGTGCCACGGAACTAAGTACCACCAAAAGTAATTCTCCGTCCATAGTTAAAGTATTGATTTTCTCATCTTCAAAATATACTGCTATATTGCGTTCCTTTAACATACGAACATACTTCAAAGTATCTAGCGTATTTCTTGCAAATCTGGAAATAGATTTTGTAATAACCATATCAATTTCTCCATTCATGCAATCATTTATCATACGCTGGAAATCTTCTCTTTTAGCCACTTGTGTACCTGTGATTGCTTCATCAGCATATATGTCCGCAAGTACCCATTCTTTATTCTTCTTAATCATATCTGTATAATAAGCTACCTGCGACTTATAACTGTTTAGCTGGTCTGCACTATCTGTACTAACCCTACAATATGCACCAACACGCATAAGTTCAATCGTTTTTCCTCTTGTACGAGTTTGCAAATCATTCCTTGCTTTGATTACTTCTACTTCTTTCACAGAACCACTCCTTTTATATTTGCGTTTTGTATTTCCTTTGTAGTGTTATTATACAATATTCAAATACACAATTCAAGCAGTTATATCTGAAACAATTTTATAATCTTGCATAAGTTTTGATTTTACTAAAGCATATTCCCTTTCAGAAATCATTTTACGGGCAAGAAGTTGGTTCAACATAGCAATCTGCATACTATATCGTATTAGTTTTTTCTCCATATCAATTCCCCCTTGCTTGTAATTTCTAAGCAGGCAGACGGCTTTGGAAAGCTCCGTTAGTATCTCAACTATTCCCATTCT
>URQO01000081.1 GCA_900550135.1 uncultured Eubacterium sp. | reverse complement strand
ACTATGGATTTTTGTTTTTTGATTAACTGTTCAAGTTCATTTTACAACGGACCTTAGTTTATCTTTTGGATAAACTAGCCAATAAAATAAAGGACGATGAAAAAATTTATGTGGATTGAAAATAATATTTTCCATGAAGATATGCAGAATATCGCTAAAGCAAGCTATATTCCTTGGAAAAAGTTACAGGATAAAACGATTCTGATTACGGGGGCAACGGGATTGATTGGATTCAATTTGGTTTCAGCCTTGGCCTATGTAGCCCTATATAAAGATATTGCGTTAAAAATAATTGCTTTAGTTCGCGATGAAGAACAAGCTAAGAAACGGTTTCATGAAATATTAACAGCAGAAGCTCCATTGAGCTTCTTAGTAGGTGATTTAAACCATATTTCACCTGTTGAAGAAAAAATTGATTATATTATTCATGGGGGCAGTCCGACGGCTAGTCGGTATTTTGCTAAGCATCCTGTAGAAACGATTATGACTAACTTAAATGGTGCGACTAACCTTTTGGAGTTAGCCAGAAAAAATCAGGCAGAAGGTTTTCTGTTTTTATCGAGCATGGAAGTATATGGCGGAATTCATTGCCGTGAAAAAATTAATGAACAACATGCCAGCTTCGTTGATACCATGGTTCCGAGAAGCAGCTACCCTGAAGTAAAACGGATGGTGGAATCGTTGTGTGCCTGTTATGCTGATGAATACGGAGTACCTGCTAAATCGATACGCTTGACACAGACTTTCGGAGCAGGAATCCGTCGAACAGAAAATCGAGTTTTCGCACAATTCGCCCGGTCAGCAATGAACCATGAGAATATCGTAATGTTTACTAAAGGTAGAACTGAACGTTCGTACTTATATACAGCAGATGCAGTGAGTGCTATTTTAACGGTACTATTAAAGGGAACTGCAGGGGAAGCTTACAATGCAGCCAATGAACAGGCGTACTGTTCTATAAAAGAAATGGCAGAAACAGTAGCTGATCTTGACATCATTAAGGAAAAGTATGGTGGCCCCGTATCTGTAGTGATTGATGAATCGAAGAATGATGGGAAAACCTATCCTCCAGAATTATATATGAATTTAGATACAAAAAAAATACAGAAACTGGGCTGGAAGGCACGGGTTGGATTGGAAGATATGTTTACCAGAATGATTTTAACTATGGAAGCATAACGTGTGATTTTGTATGGAGGATAATGGGGAATGGGGAAAACACATAAACAATCTATCTTTGATGATAAATTTCTATTTCAAAAGGCGTATAAAAAGCTCAAATCAGATGCATATTATGATAAAACAAAGGTTATCTTAAAAAAAGACATTGTGGAATTCGAAAACGAAAACGAAGAAAAACTGGATATGCAATTGTCCGATATACAAAATCAATTGATTAATGCGGATAATGATGCGTGGGAAAAGTATGTCAATGAGAAAATTTTAAATGGTATAGATTGTATCATTTTGCCTAAAAAAATTAAGAAAAATTCAGAGGAGAATCATGATATTATTTCTAATATTGAATCTGAATCAAAAAATATTAATGTTAGTGAATATCAATCCTTTATGCAATTACCTGTTATAGGGCATATATTGAGTGTTATTTGGGTACTAACTATTGGAGCAACTATAGATAAAGGAGTCATTCATTGTTATGGTAATCGTCTCCGTGAGGAATTACATATTTCTCATGACTATTGTGAATCTAAAAGGAGGATTACTTTTTCTCCCTATTTATTTAAGCCCTATTATTTGCAATATGAAAACTGGCAGGATAGTGCATTGAAAATTGCAGAGCAACACATGAAGAATCATGACGATATTTTAATTTTTACCTTAGACTTTCATCGGTTTTATTATGGGCTTGATATAGATAGCAAATTTGAGAAATATGTCTTAGAGGAAAGTGGTTTATCGGAAGATAATAAAGATGATACAGATGAGCAAAAGACGTTAAAGCGATTAAATAAGTTGATATTTAAAATTATTGAAAAATACGCGCAGGTATATAAAAAATATTTTCCTAATTCTAAAGATGAATCCACAGGAAATATTCTTCCTATTGGTTTTCTACCGTCAAATATTTTAGCTAATTTGGCACTTAAAAAATTTGATGAAATCATTGTTGATAATTGGAACCCTTTATATTATGGGCGTTATGTAGATGATGTTATTATTGTCGATAAAATTAGCCATACTCATCCTTTATATGAACAAATTGTAGATAAAAGTATATCGACAGAAGCTTTTATTGCAGAATATTTTAAATCATGTTGTCGATTAGATATTTTTGAAAAATCTAGCCAACTTACATACCAATTGAATTCGCAATTATTGAATATTTTGGGAAATAAAATAAAACTACTTTTCAATATAAAAAAATGCAAAATTTTTTATTTTTCGCCTAAAAATTCTTCGGAATTATTGGTTGCCTTTCGAAAACATTTAGAAGAAAATAAAAGTGAATTCCGCTTTTTACCAGAAGATGAAGCTACCTTTCAAGAAAGCGATTATACTGAAATTTTTGATATTGAACAACATGAAATTAATAAATTTAGAGATATATCTGAAATTCAACTCAATAAATATAAATTATCTAAATTTTTAGCAAAAAAACAACAAATGTTATCCACTGGATTATATGAAAATTGTTATTTTTTGAATAGACTAATTGAGACATTGACCGATTCTCAATTGATAGACAATTATACATTGTGGGAACGGATTATTACGATTCTTAGTTTACAGAAAAACAAGGGATTGCTTATTGAGATATTGCTTAAGATAGAATATGCAATTAATAAAATTCGTTATGCACCCCACACTGATCAAAGTGATTTTCCTATAACTGATAATATGTGCGGACGTTTACGGCAAATTTTATTTTCTGACTTATGCCGGGTACAAAGTGTACTACGCTTGTGGTCTAATTCTAATGAGAAAGATTTTAAGCGATACCAACAATATAGCCGGTTGAAAAAAAATTTTACAAGATATGACAAGTTGATTGACAATTATGAAAAAGCTCGCATGGGGGATAAATATCTTTATGCTATTTGGGCAGAAGTGTTCCTTATTTGTCAAGAAAAATTTCGTCAAGATAAAAAAAATGCTGGAAAGACGGTAGAAGAAATATACTTGCGAAATGATTTGCAATCCATATTTCAACTACTGTCATCCAGTAATCTGGGATGGGATGATATTAAAAAAAAGACGACTTATAAGTACTATCCGTATTTAGTCCAAAATTATGATATTTTTATGGCTTATCAATGTGTATCCATGGTTTCCCAAATGAGTATTGATAAAAATTCATACAAGAATCTTTTTCAGTTGTTTATCAAGGTTAATTTCAATCCGTATAAAAAGGGGGCTGATGGTAGCGGTGCGAATTATGGCTTTGCTATAAGCCCTATTTTGGAGGATAAGGAAGGTCAGAAAAATGAAGACCATAAACAGGAAAATCATAAATGGGGGATTTGGGTTAATAATGAGGCGAAAAAAAGTATTAGAATTGCTGTTTCGAATATTGAAATGAGCTATTCTGATGCTGAAAATAATTTATTGCAATTGTCGACCAAAACAAAAGAACGAGGCAAAAAGATTATTCGCTTGGTAAACAGTGCATTGAAAGATCATGCAGATTTATTAGTTATGCCCGAATGCTGTCTTCCCTTTGAATGGTTGGACATGTTAATTCATACGTGCAAAAAGAATGATTTAGCAGTAATTACTGGTATTGAACATGTCTTTGCTGGGAAAAAAGCCTATAATTTAGTGGCTGTTATTTTGCCCTTTACGCACCATGATATTCCTTGTGCGCTTGTTGTTTTTCATCCTAAGAATCATTTTTCTCCTAAGGAATTTCAATGTTTATCTGAAAGAGATTTTGAACTAATGGATGCAGAACATTTGTTTAATAATGGCCAAACTCAGTATGAATTATATCGGTGGCATGATTTCTATTTCTCTGTATATTGCTGTTTTGAACTATCTTCTATTACCGAACGCTCTTTGTTTCAAAGCTATGCGGATGCCGTCATTGCTGTTGAATGGAATCATGATATATATTACTATCAGAATATTTTAGAATCATTGGCGCGAGATTTGCATTGCTATTGTATTCAGGCTAATTCATCGGACTGTGGTGACAGCCGTATCACGCAGCCTTCAAAGCATGATGATCAAGATATTTTGCGTGTCAAAGGTGGCGACGCACCAACTATATTGATTGGTACTATTGATATTGAACGATTGAGACGGTTCCAGTGTGAAGGTTATGGGGAACAAAAGGCAGATGGATATTTTAAACCGACGCCTCCTTTGTTCAATAAAAAAGTGGTCGAGAAAAAAATTCGTGGGGAAAAACTATTCTAAACTATGTGGAGCATTACTAGATTATGAGCTTGCGACAAGTCGTTAAAAACATCTCCTATTCTTTTGGAGCGAATATTATATCTTTAGGTGTATCGGTATTAATGGTTATGTTTGTGCCGAAACTGTTGCCTGTCGAGGACTATGGGAAGTGGCAGCTGTTTTTGTTTTATTTCTCTTACTTGGGATTCTTACATTTTGGCTGGGAAGACGGCATTTATTTACGGTATGCTGGAAAAACGTTTGAAGAACTTAATCCACATGTATTTTCAGGACAGTTCTTGGGAATTATTATTCTGCAATTGGCCGTGACAGGATTGGCTTTTCTCTTTTCTCATTTCTTTATTACAGATCCTATCAAAGAAACTGTCTTTCTCTGTGCCATCAGTTTAGCTGTTTTTGTCAACTTTAATACGGGATGTAATTTCATTATGCAGATTACTAATCGCATTAAAGATTATGCACGATTGATTTTGGCCGATCGAATTCTTTTATTGATTTTAGTCTTTTCTTTTCTGCTTATTGGATTTGAACAGTTTAAATATATGTATATTGCGAAACTAGTCTCCATGATGGCTGTTTCTGTCTTGTGTTTTTATGAATGCCGACGCTTGTGGACGACTCATATTGGCAATTTTCACGATATTTGTCATGAAGCAGGGCTCAATCTTGAAGTTGGTATCAAATTGATGTTTGCCAACATTGCCAGTATGCTGATTATTGGTATTGTTCGTTATGGCATTTCTATTGGCTGGGATGTATCTACTTTTGGCAAAGTCTCGCTGACCCTAGGGATTTCGAATTTCCTGATGATTTTTATTAATTCAGTCAGTGTTGTTTTTTTCCCAATCTTAAAACGGATGGATAAGCAACGATTGCCGGAAATGTATATGCAAATCAGGACCATTCTAGCCTGTGTTCTGTTTTTTATGCTGATTTTCTATTATCCGATTAAGGAAATATTATCATGGTGGTTGCCGAAATATGCAGATAGCTTGATCTACATGTCTGTCCTTTTCCCAGTATGCCTTTTTGAAAGCAAGGTCAGTTTGCTGATCAACACCTATCTGAAGAGCCTCCGAAAAGAGGCTTTGATGCTCAAAATCAACCTGATTAGCGTTGGCGTAGCAGCTATCGTAACTTTTTTGACAATCGAAGTGTTGCATAATTTAAACGCAACCGTTTTCTCTATCGTATTCCTCTATGCCTTTCGTTGCGAAATGGCAGAGCACTACATGGGACATATACTCCAACTGAAATTAAAAAAAGCAATCTTAGCTGAACTATTCATGGCAGCTATATTCATTGCCACCAGTGTATTATTGGATAACTGGCTGTGTACCATCATTTATGCCGTGGCTTATTTGGGATATATGATTGCAAATAAAAACAAAGTAGTAGCTGTCAAAAGGATGATGCGTCGATGAAAACGTGGTTATTGAAACATAAAATGCTCCTTTATTTTTTTGCCATTTTTGGTGCTATTTTAGTCATTACAGATATGTTATCTTGGATAGGTTTTTTGTTTCAAAATCTTTATAAAATACCTGTTGATGATAGAAAAGTATCCTTATTGGGGGATATTACCGGAGGTGTTATTGGCGGTGGCGGAACTATGCTTGCTGTTATTTTAAGTATTCACAAGACGGATGAAGTTGGTAGTGTCAAGATTCTTTCGCAAATTCATTTCATCCGCCAGTAAATATCGTAA
>URQO01000080.1 GCA_900550135.1 uncultured Eubacterium sp. | reverse complement strand
ACGTATTAACAAAGGGTAGTAATGTAACAATAATGAACAGTGATACAAATAAAGCCAGATTATATATGAAATTCAAAAATTTGAATGAAAAGATACAGGGCAAGTATGTTTATCTAAGTTATTTAAGCACTAATGTAAAAAATACAAACGGAGACATTAAGGTTGGGGCAAGTAAAGTTTTGGATGACTGGGACAGTAGCAAAATAACATGGAATAATCAACCAAAGATAGAGGATAAAATTTATGCTGAAGAAAAGAATTTCAAAGATGAAGGATATGCAACATATATATTAACAGAATGGACCAAGGAAATTGCATGTGGGAGTGTAGATAATGATTATGGTTTGGCATTAAAAGCAACAAGTGAAGAATCAAACGCATTTGTAAATTTGTATTCACCATCATCTTCAGAAAAGTCAACATTTTTATATGTATTTTATGAGGATGTAGAAAAAATAGATAGTAAATATGATGGAAGTTTTGACATAACAGCAACCGATGAGGGAGATAATCTTTTATTAGAATGGGAAAAATTCAGTGACAAAACATTTGAATATGATGTATATGTAAGGAACAAAAATAAATTTGAATATGTTGGGAATACAACAGGGCAGGATTTTGTACTTGACAAAAAAGAGTTGGGAACATTTGCGGACATTAGAGTAATAGCTATTGAAAATGCATATCCACAATCACTTTTTGGAGCTACAAATAATTTAAGCAAAATCGTTACTTTAGAAAGAAAATCTGAAGAGAGTATAGGTGATAACGGAAATGAAGTAACATCTGTGTCATATGAGCAGACGAGCATTGATACAGATGGTGATGGATTGGAAGACGGATATGAGATATGGGACTTTAAGACATTGTGGAATACAAAGTCTGAAGATAGTACAGAAGAAAACGTTAAATATCAACAGGATAGCGATGGTGATGGCTTGCCTGATGGGTATGAGGTATTTACGATAGGAACAGATCCCGCTGTTAAAAACGAAGATGGTAAAGATAGTGATGGTGACGGATGGACAGATGTAAGAGAATATAAGGAAGGAACAGATCCATGGTTAAAGGATTCAGATTTTGATGAACTAAAAGATTCAGATGATTTTGGAACAACAAATCCAAGAAAGACAGATAATCCACAAAATAAAGGGACAGACAGGCTTGGCGCATATTCAGCAGAAGTACATAAGGGTCTGTATGACACGGAGTATTCGGAAGAAGAAAATGGAATTACAATCTCCTATGTACGAAATATTTATAGGGGAGATATAAAGAAAATAGTTATGGATTATGGAGATGAGTCTCTAAATAAAATCACAAAATATTTTTATGATGACAAAGGTAATAATACAGCAATTATTGAAGAAAACTCAAAAGATAAAAATCAAACTATATGCATAACATATACATATGATGAAGGAAATATAGTGTATATATGTGATCAAAAAACCGGTTATGGCATGTCCTATGCTGATGGAGAGTTGAGTTCATTTAAAGTAGGTAACACTGAGTTGGTTAAGTATAGCACTACTGCTATAAAAAAAGAACAGGAAGAAAGCAATGTTGAAATTGGAGAAATTATAAGTAAAAAGGTAAACGCAACGACATATGGTAATGGTCAAGATATGAGAACAGTTATTACTGATATAAAAGTTGCAGAGAATGATGTTGAATCAGTAGCATTAAAATCAGAAACTTATTTTAATGATAATAAAGAACCATCATATGTAATAAATTATAATGCTAATGGACAGCCAATATCGTTTACTGATAAAACCGAAGATAAGGACGTAAATTATGTCTATACATATAGTGATAATAAAGTTCAGGTATCAAGAGATGATGGGTTTACAAAGGAAATAAATACTGTAAAGGATGAGGAAGGAAACGTAACAAATACAACAACATCATATTCATTCAAAGATATACTGGGAGATAATAAAACGTATAAAACATCTAAGAATGAACAAATAGTGGGTGACGAGCAATCAATAATTACTAATACATTGTATAATAATGACAGTATTAAAACACAGACAGAAAATAATGGAAAAAGTGTTAAAACAAGCCTATATTCAAAGTTGTTTGATAAAACTATTTTAGAAAGTGAGGAAATAGAAGTGTCAAACAAAAAGACAACATTTAATTTGAATATATATGGCAATAGCAAAGCATTTGAGTATATATATGATGCGGCAGGAAACATTACAGAAATAAAGTTAGGAGACCAAACATTATATAAATATTCATATGACGTACATGGAAGAATTACAAAGGAGTTGGATTATATAAACAGGAAAGGTTGTACTTATGGATATACCAGCACAGGCAATGTCGCAGCAAAACATAAGAAAACCATAGATGATGAGGGAAATCTTAAAGATGATACGGATATAAAATATAGTTATGAAAATAATGAGTGGGCAGATCAATTGACGCAATATAATGGTCAAAAAATTACATATGATGAGGTAGGAAATCCTATAGAATACATTAATGGAGAAAAATTTGAATGGACAAGAGGAAGAATGCTGTCTAATATAATTTATAGTAATGATAATAGAATTTCGTATAAATATAATAATGATGGATTAAGAACTCACAAAGAAACAAATGAAATGTCTGTTGATTATGAATGGGATGAATTTAAACTTATACGTGAAGTGGTTACATATAAAGTTACCGGCAAAAAGTATGATATATGGTATTTTTATGATGGAAACGATGAAGTGATCGGATTTGAATACAGCCAGTTAAACGATATAGATGGAAGCTTGTTGAAAAACAGAATCTATTACGAAAAAAATAAGCAGGGAGACGTAATCGGACTTTTGGATTCACGTGGTGTGGAAATAGCAACATACTCCTATGATGCATGGGGAGAAATAACACAAAAATTATGTTATGAAGGAAATGAAATACCGTTTGCATTAAATCATATTACATACAGAGGTTACTATAAAGATAATGAAACTGGATTTTATTATTTGCAGAGCCGATATTATGATGCAGAAGTAGGAAGATTTATTAATGCGGATGACGTTAATTATGTGGGAAACGATGATAGCATATTTAGAAATAACATATATGTATATTGTGATGGTAATCCGGTGAAGTATAGAGATGAGTCTGGAAGATGTGTTAGTGCAATTGCTCTAATATATTTGGGGGTAAAAACATATTCTCAATATAAAAAGCTTTATAAGAAGAGTGTATCCATATATGAAATACTATCTTCAAAATATCCACATACACGATTTTATAAAGGTAAAGTTAAAAAATTAATTAGAATGGTAACGGGAGAATGCTTGAGCTCTCATTGTAGTGTGGAATCAGTTGCTTGTGCATACGTTGCTTTGAATCGTGTAAATAGATACAGATGGAAAAAGTGGAGTTTAAATGATGTTCTAACACCAAAAGAATTTTATGGGATAATAAATGCTCAAGGAATCAAGATGAGAAAATATCTAAATACAGGTAAAGGTGTGGGTGGATATGAAAGAAAATATTTTAATGAAATAATAAAATATGTAGTGCAAGCATATTTGAGAATAATAGATGATCCAACTAAAGGGGCAGTATATTTTGCTGACAAAAAACAGCCTTATTCTGGTAAGGAAGTTAAGATTACTAGAAATCATAATATATGTAAATTTAAGAATGATAGTGTTCATGGAATACAGCATAAGTTTTTTAAATATAAATAAATTTATATCTACTTAGAAATTATTTTATGAAATAAAGTGTTGTAGCATAATATGTGAAAAAGACATTTATATAAAAGCATGGTATTACATTTATAAAAATAAGGCTATAAAAGAATAAGCAGTGTTTAAAACATGAAATTTATAAAAAGTGAGGAGGTTAATATGAGGAAAGAAGTTTTATCAATATTGTTGGTAATATGTTTATGCAGTGGATGTGGTAATAGTGCAAAGAAAGAGCAGAGTAACACCACGGTTAAAAAGTCTGAGGTTACAACTATTAGTAGCAATATCAAGTGGGAAGAGATAACAAATATAAAGGATAAAGATAGGGTAATAAAAAAGAATAATCATATTTTGATTTATGATATTACTGATTATGAAAATAATAATACAGAGTCGAAATATCAATATATGATTTTTAATAGTGACGGAACAAAAGTGATAGAAACAGGTATTCAAAGTGGAGATGGCTATGTGTTTGAAAAAATATCAAAGGATGTAGTTAGAGGAAAAAGAACTTTGGGAAGTAATGTATGGGAAAGTGTTTATTATAATCAAAAAACAGGAAAAAAATCAAAGAAGTTTGAAACGCCGGTTATTGAATTTTCTAAATATGTTGGTTATTTAATAGAAAAGAATGACAACATATATTTGAAAGTAGAGAGCATGTTTAGTGATAAATATGTAAGAAGTTTTAAACTTGACAAAGGAGAATATATACCAGGTGAATTTTCTGTAAGTTACAATAGTGGAGTCATAACTGTAAAGAATGGGAAAAAAATAATGAAGTTCAAAAAATAGGTTTAAAACAAATTTTTACAGCAAACCAACAAATTATTGCAGATAAGAAGTTTTATTTGGAAAGATGTATTTGAAATAAGTTTAAGCTTAAATGGTATAAAGCAATGTAATAAAAGACAAGTTATCAGTAATGGTAGCTTGTCTTTTATTTTGAAAATTTTAAACAAAAAATATCTTGAATTTTTAGAAAAAAATTGATTTAATAACAGCATTTTACACCTAACTGACAGAACATGACACTTGGAGTTTTTTTGTAGGTTTTTATGATAAGATGAAATAAATCAAAATGGACGGTATACATAAGAATTATTAAAATGCAAAAGGAGGAAATAAAAACATAAAGAGTAGTCGTGTTTTCTTTGAGAAGGATTTGGAAGGAACTGTAATAGGATTGTGGTCTGAATCAGGATATCCATTTGCATCAATTCTTTATGATTGCTGGGGGAATGTAGTTGCTTATGAGTGTGCTTCAGATTTTAATGAAATCTTTAAAGCAAATCATATAGGATATAAATCATATTATTTTGATGATGAAAGTGGATTTTATTATGATGGTCAGAATGATTATGATGTGGATCAATATGTAAGTTATTGTGATACCCAGTCTTTGTTTTTTGAAAGTATGGGGCTATATAATACGAACTGTTATGGATTTGCCACAAATTGTTGGTTGAACCCACATACACATGGGATGAGTTTTTTCCCGGGAATATTTAGTGGATATGGATTCGGGGATGGCTCAAAATATTATCCATGTAGTACAGTGGCACAATGGGTAAAGGCTGATTACGAGGCAATGGGCAAGGAGATAGTATTGTTAAAAGGAAGAGATAATAATCCTTATTATGAAACAGATGAAAATCATTATTTAATTGCACTGCGAACAATGACGGAAGAGGCATATTATAGTACAAAATTTGGAGATAGCTTCCATTTTATGATAAGAAAAGAGGACGGATGGTACTTTAAATCAGGTTGGAAAGGTGGAATTTTCAAACTAAAAGGAAATAATACGCCGAGTACAGTAAAATGGTTACAGTATGCGATAGATGAAAGATATAATCAGTATAGAAAAGTGGGAACTGTTGAATATGGTTCGGGAATACAGTATATAGTAGTGCCTAAAACAGCATTAAGAATAGAATAGGAGGCAAAAAGAATGAGAAATAGAATAGCAATAAGCATTATATTAATATCAGTATTACTTATGACAACCACGGTATCGGCGGAAAATAAAAAACTACCAGTTACTGACAACAATGTTAAGGTAACAAAAATATCTAAAATTGATATCAATAAACCGAAATGGTGCACTGCCACATACGGTATTTTAGGTTTTAGAAATATAAGTCCGACAAATATATATAAATTATCGGAAGATATAGGTGCTGAACCGTATTGGAGAATGGGTAAAAAAGATAATTATTACGCAATATATAAGACAGATAAAAGTCATTATCTCATAATGACTTTTAGGGGAGTAGAACTTATAGATGGATGGTTTGTATCAAAGATTCCTTCAAAAAAATTGTTTGATAAGTACATTGAAGTGGGAACTAATTTAAAAGTTGTTAAAATAATTGATCCGGATACTATAACAGAACGTTATGACGGTAATAAGATGATTAGTTACCATCATATAGGAGAGAATACAATAGCCATATTATATTATAAATATAAAAATGGAGAAAGAATTGTTGAAAGAATTATGTATATTAAAGATGGTTCTGAAGCAGTCGAAAATTTGCTTGACATTGATTATGACTTAATAAAAAATGAAAATCCAAACGAAGAAGCAGAGTTTCTTCAAAAACTGGAAAAGTTAAATGAAAAACAAAAAGAGCCTGTTAAGACAAAAGCCAAAACTCCAAG
>URQO01000079.1 GCA_900550135.1 uncultured Eubacterium sp. | reverse complement strand
CTATTCTCAGTGGTTCGTACAATTCTGCAAAGAATGCCATAGATATGATTATGGAAGATTATCCTAATGCAAAACTTTATGTAATCAATTCCAAGCAGAATACTGTTACTCAGGCACAGATTGTAGATCAGATGGTTCGTATGCGTGATGCCAATGTTCCACTTGATGAAGCCCTTGAAAAGATTAATAAGGTTATTGACTCAGCACGAATCTTTTTTACAGTAGGTTCACTTGATTATTTACAGATGGGCGGACGTATTGGAAAGGTTGCAGCTGCAGCAAGCAAGATTGACGTGAAACCTGTTATCATTATGAAAGACGGCGATATTGGTCTTGGTGGTATTGGTCGTAATCGAAACAAATTAAAGAAAAAAGTTTTGGCTGCTGCCAACAAATATCTTTCAGAAAACAATAAAGAGGATTTTGTTGTCTCTGTAGGATATGGATATGATGCTTCAGAAGGAGTTAGTTTTATGGATGACGTGGAAGAAGTCCTTGGTGTTAAACTTCAGTCTTCTACAAATGTGGCAATCGGCATCATTACCGGCACTCACACAGGACCTCATGCTATAGGTCTTGGAGTTGTAAAGAAATATGAAACAGTTTAAAAACTGATAGAATTACACTTGTTGATAAATTAAAAAGAGATAACATTTGTACTAACCACCAAACGTTAGATTCTAGTTCTAACTTTTGGCTAGTGTACAACTTTGTTATCTCTTTTAATTTGCATTTATTATTTGTCCAATAAATTTACATTTTTCTTGTTTCGTCAATTGTCCATCTTTTGATTTTTCCTGACACAGCCAATGTTGTTATTAAATCAATAAGACCTGTTACCGCAAAGATTATACCCGAAACCTGTATGAAGAAGTCTCCTGCTGTTGCAGTTCCATTGTCATTGTGATTCATTGGCATCATTAATACTGAAACACCAAGCAATATACATATAATGGCAAACACAAGTAACGGAATCCAATTGCATCTCATTTTTTTCAGATCTAATGCATTTTCTACTTTCATCAGTCCACTAATTATAATGATAATGGCAATAACATATGTGATAAATGATAAAATCAAATCCATACAGCACAGTACCACAATTCCACCTATTGCCAAAGCTATTGCTGCTACCAATTCATATTGATAATAATTTCTAAATGGGTTGTTTCGTTTGTACTCTATAAAGCATCTTGCCGCCATTATAAATAATATAACTGCAATAATCACGCAGATAGTTTTTATTATTTTTGTTGGGTACTGCCACATTAATATACCAAGCACAATACTTACTATTGAGTAAATTATCATTTCCCATTTTAAACTTTTTAGATAATTCATTACACTTCTCCTTCGTGTTAAAATTTAATGTATCATTATTCTTTAGATTGTTATTATATCATCTTTTTTATTTTCTAACACAATTTTATTAATTATCGGTTTTAATTTTTTGAGAATATATGAAGTCATCGCCAACTATTCGTTCAATCTATATTCTTTTATTCTATTTTTTAATTTATTCCACTGTTTTGGATTTCTAACATAATATCTGGGGCACTCTTTTCCTGTAATGTCGTAATGCCTTATAACATGTTTTTCTGTTAGATTACACTGATTTTCCAACCATGCTATCAATTTTACTAGTGACTTTTTAGTTTTTTTATTAAATTTGCCACTATCATCACTATGACATACCTCAATCGATATTGTGTCATTATTTCTCCAATTGCTTGCAGCTGACATTTCGTTTAATGGAATGCACTGTATAATTTCTCCCTTTAATCCCACAACAAAATGTGAGCTGACATTAGACTGACTACTTTCGTAGAAGTCTCTATTTTGTTGTGCTGTACTACCGGGATTTCCTACATAATGTACAACTATATCCTTGACCTCAGATATTTTCTTTCCGTTTCTGGATATACCGTCTATGTCTATTATTTGCGAATCAATCCAATTTGGAGTTTTAGTTTCTCCAAGTTTTACTGATTTACTTGGACCAAATGCCGTTTTAAATAATAAAAAGGCTACGAGAATTAGGGCTATTATGATAATGGTAATTAGTATTCGTCTGTGTAGTTGTTTTTTTCTTTTGTTATTTTTATTATTGTTTCTTCTGTTGTTCTTTTTCATTTTTCTTTCCAATGTTTTAATTTAATATTTGATTAAGTAGTGGACTACAATAAAAAGCCATGCTTCAGCTCGATTTCACTTCGTTTCATCCAGCCGAAGGGCTGCGCCTTTTGTTCCCCATTCGATGGCAAAGCCATGCCCAGCTCGATTTCGCTTTGCTCCATCTCGCTGTCGGGCTGCGCCCTATATAAACAAACAACGAGGAACTCTTACGAAAGTAAACTTTCGACGAGTTACTCGTTGTTTGTTTATGCATGGCTTTGCTTAGTCATAGTAGTGTACGCCTGATTCGAAGACTTTAAGGTCTTGTTCGCCGTAGATGTTTGTTGCTACTGATGAGCCTTTTCTTTCGATATGTGCCATCTTTCCGAAACATCTTCCGTCAGGACTTGTTATTCCTTCTATTGCCATATATGAACCGTTTACGTTCCATTCTTCATCCATTGTTGGTTGTCCCTGCTGATTTACGTACTGTGTTGCTACCTGACCATTTGCAAATAACTGTTCAATACATTCTTTTGGTGCTACGAAACGTCCTTCACCATGTGATGCAGGGTTTACATATACACCACCAAGTTCAGCTTCCTGTAACCAAGGTGATTTGTTGGAAACAACCTTTGTGTATACCATCTTTGATACGTGACGGTTGATTGTATTGTATGTTAATGTTGGTGAATTGATATCCTGTCCTGTAATCTTTCCATTTGGAACCAATCCTAATTTGATTAATGCCTGGAATCCATTACAAATACCAAGTGCCAAACCATCTCTTTCATTTAAAAGTTTGTGTACAGCTTCTTCAATCTTTGCATTTCTAAAGGCTGTTGCAAAGAATTTAGCTGATCCATCAGGTTCATCACCTGCACTAAATCCACCTGGGAACATTATAATCTGTGCCTGATTGATTGCATCTTCAAATATCTTAACTGAATCTCTGATGTCTTCAGGAGTAAGGTTCTTGAATACTCTTGTGACAACATTTGCTCCTGCATTTTCAAATGCCTTTGCTGTATCATATTCACAGTTTGTTCCTGGGAATACAGGTATAAATACTGTTGGTTTTGCAACTTTATTCTTGCATACATAAATGCTACCCTTGTCATAAATTGGAGTATCCAAAATTGTTGTATCCTTATGACTTCTTGTTGGGAATACTTTTTCTAATGGTTTCTCCCATACCTTTAATGCTTCAGTCATGTCTATTGTAGCATCACCATACTTAAATGTAGCATCTTCAGTTGTATAACCAACCAATGTATAACTTTCTGCAACTTCATCTAATTTGTCTGCCGGAATTTCAGCAACAATATCACCAAATCCAGGTGCAAATAATTCAGATCCAGGAATGTTTTCATTGATAGTAACACCAATATTGTTACCAAATGCCATTTTACTTACGGCAGGAATAACACCCTTACCATCAACGGCATATGCAGAAATGATCACACCCTTCTGAATCATATTATGAATACTATCATAAATTTTCATAATATCTTCATATACAGGTTTTTCATATTTGTCTCTGCTAATTTCAAACTTAACAATCTTGTTACCTGCTGCTTTAAACTCAGGTGTAATAATATCCTTTTCCTTTGCTACATCTACTGCAAATGAAACAAGCGTTGGTGGAACATCAATGTCATTGAATGTACCTGACATACTATCCTTACCACCAATTGATGGAAGACCAAATCCCATCTGTGCATCAAATGAACCAAGAAGTGCTGCAAATGGCTGACTCCAGCGACGTGGATCCTCTGTCATTCTTCTGAAATATTCCTGATATGTCATACGAATCTTCTTATAATCACCACCTGATGCAACAATTTTTGCAATAGAATCTACTACTGCATACATTGCTCCGTGATATGGACTCCAACTTGACAAATATGGATCAAATCCGTAACTCATCATTGTAACTGTATCGCATTTTCCTTTTAATACAGGTAATTTCGCAACCATTGTCTGTGTTTCTGTCTTCTGATATTTTCCACCATGTGGCATAAACACTGAGCCGGCACCAATTGATCCGTCAAATTTTTCAACTAAGCCCTTCTGTGAACATACATTTAAATCAGCAAGTGTCTCTAACCATTTTGCTTTTACGTCTGTAACTTCAGGCTTGTTAAAGAAGTTATCCTTTTCTTCAGGCATATCAACTTCAACTGTTGTCTCCTGATGTGCACCGTTTGTATCAAGGAATGCACGTGAAAGGTTTACTATTTCTTTTCCTCTCCATTCAAGAACTAATCTTGGTTCTTCTGTAACTTCTGCTACTACTGTAGCCTCTAAATTTTCTTCATTTGCATATGCTAAGAACTGTTCAACATCTGCAGGATCAACTACAACTGCCATTCTTTCCTGTGATTCAGAAATAGCAATTTCTGTTCCATCTAATCCTGCGTATTTCTTTGGAACCTTATCTAAGTTAATATGAAGTCCGTCAGCTAACTCACCAATGGCAACTGATACACCACCTGCACCAAAGTCATTACATTTCTTTATAATGTGGCTAACTTCTTCTCTTCTAAATAATCTCTGTAATTTACGTTCTGTAGGTGCGTTACCTTTCTGTACTTCTGCGCCACAAGTTTCAATAGACTCTTCTGTATGAATCTTTGATGAACCTGTTGCTCCACCACAACCATCACGTCCTGTTCTACCACCTAATAATACGATGATATCTCCCGGATCAGATGTAAGTCTTTGTACTGCACGTCTAGGAGCTGCTCCCATAACTGCACCGATTTCCATTCTCTTTGCAACATAATCAGGATGGTAGATTTCTTTTACTAATCCAGTTGCAAGACCAATCTGGTTACCATATGAACTATATCCGTTGGCTGCTCCCTGAACAAGTTTCTTCTGTGGAAGCTTTCCACTTAATGTTTCGTTCATTGGCTTTGTAGGATCAGCTGCACCTGTAACACGCATAGCCTGATATACATATGTACGTCCTGACAATGGATCTCTGATAGCTCCACCTAAACATGTGGCAGCACCACCAAATGGTTCAATTTCTGTAGGATGGTTATGTGTTTCATTTTTGAAGTTTACCAACCATTCTTCTGTCTTTCCGTCAACTTCAACTGGAACTACAATACTACATGCATTGATTTCATCTGATTTTTCCTGATCATCCAACTTGCCCTCTTTCTTTAACTTTCTCATTGCAATAAGGGCTAAATCCATAAGACATACAAACTTGTCTTTTCTGTCTCCAAACACATCTTTTCTTGTCTGAAGATAATCTTCATAAGATTTTACAATAGGATCATGGTAAAATCCCTGATCAAACTTAACATCTGTAAGTTCTGTATTAAAAGTAGTATGACGACAATGATCTGACCAATAAGTATCAAGCACTCTGATTTCAGTCATTGAAGGATCTCTGTCTTCTTCTGTTTTAAAATAATTCTGGATATGCAGAAAATCCTTAAACGTCATTGCTAATCCAAGGGAATTGTAAAGTTCTTTAAGTGGGGCTTCATCCATATCTTTGAAGCCGTCAAAAATAATAACATCTGCAGGTTCTTCAAATTCAGTAACTAATGTTTCAGGTTTTTCCAATCCTGTCTCTCTAGAATCTACAGGGTTGATACAGTAGTTTTTAATCTGTTCAAATTGAGCATCTGTTATATCTCCAACCATTACATATGTAGTTGCTGTCTTAATTACAGGGTCTTCATCCTCTTTTAAAAACTTAACACACTGTACTGCTGAATCCGCTCTCTGATCAAACTGTCCAGGTAAGTATTCTACACTAAACACCTTTGACTTTGATGCATCATAAGGGAATGTTTCCTCATATACATCATCTACCGGTGGTTCTGAAAATACACTTGTAAGTGCTCTTTTGTAAGTTGCTTCTGTAAGATTTTCTACATCATATCTTACAAGAACTCTTACTTCTTCTAAACCTTCAATTTCAAGATATCCTTTGATATCTTCTGTTAGTTCCTTTGCCTTTACTGCATAAGGAGCTTTCTTTTCCACGTACACTCGATTAACTTTACTCATGAGTTCCTCCTGATTAGTACTATTCTTTTTTCCTATTTCTTATGTGGACAAGCCACACCCCCTAGTATAGCATTAAAGCCTAAAAAAGTGAAGAGTTCAGGTATGTTATACTAAAAATATTAAGGACATTTTTTATTGAACTCAGGCATATTCTTTCTGTACCAATTTGGAATCAGAGTCTGCTGGCATTTTGGATTGTATCTTGCATCAATGCCTATGGTATCAAAAAAGATTTTCCATAAATCATCATATTCATCTTTTTTCTGCATATCCTTTGTCAGCCACTCCATATCCTGACCTTCTACCATAACTGTTTCCTGATTGTGTTTGTGTACTGCCGATTTTTTTCTCTTTGCATCATATATAATAAAATCTTCTTCCGGAAACCTTTCTTCAAAATGCTGACTGACTAATGGTACAATA
>URQO01000078.1 GCA_900550135.1 uncultured Eubacterium sp. | reverse complement strand
AACAAGGTAATCAACATTTCTGCCGTTAAGAGTGGCAGTAAGATTGTCAAACCATTCAACAGTTTTTCTGGCATCAACAGTGTCCATAACGGCAACTTTTTCATCCAAAATAACATATGAATTGTAAGATACTCCATTTGGAATAATATATTGACTTTCAAACAAATCCAAATCTGTGTCGTCAACACCAATGTATTTGATTGAATCTGAAATAGTAACGTTACTCATAATAAATCCTCCTGTGTAAAATCTATATCGGCGAGACAAAAATATAAATATATGAAGTTTATAAAATTGTCCCTGCCAAATCTTCATTAATAAATTTAGTTTACTATAAGAAAAAAGTCAATTTAAAAGACAATAAATGTAAAAAAACTTAAAAATATAAAAAAGGATATGCTTAAGATTTTGTCCTGTGTCAGATGTAGATTTTTACAGCACATACATCAGAAGCAAAGAAAGTTTGACTGCATTGATTAAATATTATATAAACTGAAAAAACAGTAGAATTATCAGTTAATATAGACCTTTATTTTTTTACTGATATATGATATTCTAGTCCTAGGTTTTGACCAAAGGAGAAAAAGAAAAATGAATAGAGTTTTACTTAAATTAAGCGGCGAAGCATTGGCCGGTGACAAAAAGACAGGCTTTGATGAAGATACCTGTGTAGCAGTAGCAAAACAGGTAAAAGCCATAGTAGATAAAGGAGTTCAGGTAGCCATTGTTATTGGTGGCGGAAATTTCTGGAGAGGACGTACAAGCAACAAGATTGACAGACCAAAGGCTGACGGTATTGGCATGCTTGCAACAATTATGAACTGCATGTATGTTTCAGAGATTTTCAGAACTGAAGGTATGGACACAAATGTTTACACACCATTTGCATGTGGCACATGGACAAAGCAGTTTTCAAAAGATGAAGCAGTATCAGATCTGAATGCAGGCAAGGTAGTATTTTTTGCAGGTGGAACAGGTCATCCATATTTCTCAACAGATATGACTATGGTACTTCGCGCCATTGAGATTGAGGCAGACTGCATTTTAGGCGCAAAGGCAATTGACGGAGTTTATGACAGCGACCCTGCTGTAAACCCTGCTGCAAAGAAATATGACGAGTTACCTATTTCAAAGATTGTTGATGACAGACTTGGAGTTATTGACTTAGCAGCAAGTGTACTTGCAATGGAAAACAAGATGCCTATGTTGTTATTCGGTTTAAATGAAGAAGACAGCATTAACAAGGCCGTTTCCGGTGAAAAGATAGGAACAAAGATTACAGTAGAGTAAGACTTATAAAAATAAAGGAGTTTATTATGGAAGAATTATTAATGACATACGAAGAAAAAATGGAGAAGTCTCTTAAAAACTTAGATGATGAGTTTGCTGCAATTAGAGCAGGTAGAGCAAACCCAAGAGTTTTAGACAGAATCACAGTTGATTATTACGGAGCACCAACACCTATTCAGCAGGTTGGTAACGTATCAGTACCAGAGGCAAGAGTTATTGCAATCAAGCCTTTTGACCCATCTATTTTAGGTGAAATCGAACATGCTTTGATGGCATCAGATATTGGTATTACACCTACAAATGACGGAAAGGTTATCAGACTTGTATATCCTGAACTTACAGAAGAAAGAAGAAAAGAAATTGTAAAGGACATTAAGAAAAAAGGTGAAAATGCAAAGGTTGCCGTTAGAAATATCAGACGTGATGCAATGGATGCATTAAAGAAAAAAGGAAAAGAAGACGGTATCTCAGAAGATGAGATTAAAGGATATGAAGATGATGTACAAAAGAGTACAGACACATATGTAAAGAAAGTTGATGAAGCTGTTGAAGCAAAATCACAGGAGATTATGACAGTTTAATTTACAAAGATAATCGAGTAGGCTTAAACCCTACTCGATTGTAGCAAGCAGACATCTCAAAGCATAGCTTTTCGATGTTCTTACGACCGGCAAATGATATTTCGTGCAAGCACGATATCACTTGCCGGGCTTTGGCTACAAAAAGAGGAAACGTTATGTTTCCTCTATTTTCAGTTATAACAAGGAGGCTTTAATGGCAGCAAAAATTGATGTTACAGGTATGAACATACCAAATCATGTAGCAATTATTTTAGATGGAAACGGCCGTTGGGCAAAAAAAAGATTTCTGCCTAGAAAGGCAGGACACGCAGCAGGAGCCAGAACCGTTGAAAAAATTATAGAGGACGCACATGACCTTGGCATAAAGTATCTTACGGTATATGCATTTTCTACTGAAAATTGGAACAGACCTGATGATGAAGTAAAAGCTTTGATGAAGCTTTTAAGAGATTATTTATCAAACTGTATTGAAAGAGCAAACAAGAATAACATGAGATGTCTTGTTATCGGAGACAAAACAGGACTTGATCAGGATATTGTAGACAGAATAAATGAACTGGAACAGTGTTCAAAGGACAACACAGGTATTACTTTTATCATTGCCTTAAATTATGGCAGCAGAGATGAAATAAAAAGGGCAACAAGACAGATCGCAATGGATTGCAAAGAAGGAAAATTAAATCCTAAAGACATTACAGAAGAGACTATTAGCAGTTATCTTGACACAAAGGGTATTCCGGATCCTGATCTTTTAATTAGAACAAGTGGAGAATTACGACTTTCTAATTATCTGTTATGGCAGCTTGCTTATACGGAGTTTTATTTTACAGATGTATTGTGGCCTGATTTTAACAAAGAAGAACTAAAGAAAGCCATAGTAAAATACAATCAGCGTGACAGACGCTTTGGAGGAGTTAAATAATGATTTTAGGTAAATTTGCAAACAAATCTTTTGTTACAAGACTTTGTAGCGGTATAGTTTTGGTTGCTTTAATATTGGCAACTGTTGTTACAGGTGGATATGTTCTTTTTGGATTCAATTTTTTGATTTCAATGCTTGCAGTATATGAACTTTACAAAGTACTTGGAATTGAAAAAACTGTTCCGGGAATTACAGGATACGTGGCTTTAATTGGATATTATGCATTAATCTTCACAGATAAGACACAGTATACCTTTATGCTGATAATAGTATTTTTAATCTGTTTATTGGCAGAGTATGTATTTATGTTCCCAAAGTTTAAAACAGAGCAGATTTCAAATGCGTTGATGTGCATGTTATATGGAGGGGTATTACTTTCATATATATATTTAATAAGAAATGGAAATAATGGAGCATACACAGTATGGCTTATATTCCTTTGCTCATGGGCAAGTGATACATGTGCTTATGTGGCAGGTGTGGCTTTTGGAAAACACAAAATGGCACCGGTACTTAGCCCTAAAAAGTCCATTGAGGGTGCAGTAGGTGGAGTTATTGGAGCAGCATTGCTTGGTGCAATATATGCAGCAATATTTTCAAGCCATATCAATTTATCAGTGCACCCGGTTATTGCTTTTGCAATCATCTGTGCAGTAGGTGCGTTAATATCAATGGTTGGAGATTTGGCAGCATCAGCTATCAAAAGAAACCACGGCATAAAGGATTATGGTAAGCTTATTCCCGGTCACGGCGGTATAATGGACAGATTTGACAGTGTTATATATGTGGCACCAATTATTTGGATGTTATTACAGATTTTTTAGAGGATAAATAAATGAAAAATATTTCTATACTAGGCTCAACAGGTTCAATAGGAACACAGACACTTGATATAGTAAGAGCCAATGATGATTTGAATGTTGTGGCAATTGCAGCAGGTTCAAACATAAACAAATTGGAAGAGCAGATAAGAGAGTTCCATCCTGATGTTGTATGCGTATACAATGAAGAAGCTGCCGGCAAATTAAAGATAATGGTAGCTGATACACCTGTAAAGGTTGTTACAGGTATGGATGGATTAATAGAAGCAGCAGTTTACAAAAAAGCAGAGATTGTTGTTACGGCTTTTGTAGGTATGATAGGTATCAGACCTACCCTTGAGGCAATAAAGGCAGGAAAAGACATTGCCCTTGCAAACAAGGAAACCCTTGTTACGGCAGGACATATTGTAATGAGCACGGCAAAAGAATATGGCGTAAAGATTTTACCTGTAGACAGTGAGCATAGCGCAATCTTTCAGTCATTAAACGGCGAAAGTCCAAAAGAGATTGACAAGATTTTACTTACTGCATCAGGTGGACCTTTTAGAGGCCGGACCAGAGAGCAGATGAAAAATGTGCAGGTTGAAGATGCATTGAAACATCCAAATTGGGCCATGGGACAAAAAATAACCATCGATTCTGCTACAATGGTAAACAAAGGACTTGAAGTGATAGAAGCAAAGTGGTTGTTTAATGTTGACATAGATGATGTAAAGCCTATTGTTCAGCCACAAAGCATAATACATTCAATGGTTCAGTTTAAGGATGGAGCAGTGATAGCACAGCTTGGAACTCCGGACATGAAGCTTCCTATTCAATATGCTTTATATTATCCGGAAAGAAGATATCTGGCTGGAGACAGACTTGATTTTGCAAAAATAGGTCAGATTACATTTGAGCAGCCTGATTTGAACAATTTTGTAGGACTTGATTTGGCCTTTAAAGCAGGACGAATGGGTGGCTCTATGCCAACTGTGTTTAATGCAGCCAATGAAAAGGCTGTAGCCAAGTTCTTAAATAGAGAAATAGGCTTTTTAGAAATAACAGACATTATAGAATATTGTATGGAAAATCATAAGAATATTGAAAATCCAACAGTTGAACAAATATTAGAAACAGAGGGGTGGGCTTATGAGCTCATTGATAGTAGGTGGTAATAATGCAGACAGCAATTAGTATAATTATAGCGTTAATCATTTTTAGTGTATTAGTTTTAATACATGAGTTTGGACATTTTATTGTAGCCAAGAAGAACAAAGTAGTGGTAAATGAATTTTCAGTAGGTATGGGACCAAGAATCCTTAGTAAAGTGGCAAAAAGTGGAACAAGATATTCTCTTAAGTTGCTTCCACTTGGTGGCTCTTGTGCCATGCTTGGTGAAGATGAAGATAACGAAGAGGAAGGTTCTTTCAATTCAAAGTCAATATGGGCAAGAATGGCAATTGTATTTGCGGGACCATTTTTTAACTTTATATTGGCATTTATTCTGGCACTTATTGTTATGGGAGCAAAGGGAGCAGATGTTTCATATGTTACCCATATTGAAAAAAGTTCTCCTGCATATGCAGCAGGTTTAAGAGAAGGAGACCGTATTGTAAATTATAACGGAGCACATGCTACTCTCGGCAGAGAAATTTATTTAGAGGATTATGTCAATCCACTAGATGGCAGTGAAATGACTGTTACATTTGAAAGAAATGGCGAAAAACATACAATCGCATACAAACCTGAATCAGAAAATAAATATATGGTGGGAATGAGTTATTCTCCATCAGATACAAAAGCTGAAATAACACAGGTTACAAGAGATTCAGCTTTTTCAAAAGCAGGTGTGGAAATAGGAGATGCTGTTACTGAAATTGATGGCACTCCAATAAAGACCGGCGAAGAAATGTCCCGGTATTTGGAGAAACATCCTTTTGGAGATAATGTAGTCAACATTACATTAGATAGAAAAGGAAAAGAAGTAAAGGTAAAAGTAACACCAATCAAAACCCAGTATTCAACAAGAGGTTTTGAGTATAATCTTGCAAGAGAAAAACAATCAGTTGGCGGTGTTATCAAATATAGTTTTACAGAAGTCAGATATGAGATTGCAACTGTTTTAAAGAGTTTAAAGATGCTTGTAACGGGAAAAGTATCAGCAAATGAAATATCAGGACCAGTAGGTATTGTAGATGTAATTGGAGACACATATTCATCAGCAAAATCAGAAGGTGTGGCAGTTACAATTTTGACACTTATCAATCTGGCAATTATGCTTAGTGCAAACCTTGGTGTAATGAATTTACTTCCAATACCGGCATTGGACGGTGGAAGATTGTTCTTATATCTGGTAGAACTTATTACAAGAAAGAAGATACCAAAAGATAAGGAAGGTATGATTCACTTTATTGGATTTATACTTCTTATGGTGTTGATGGTATTTTTGCTGTTCAATGATATCAGAAAGCTGATTATGTAATATTAGACATTGAAACTTAAAAAATGATGTAGAAATATATTAATTTAAAAAAGTAAAAGTGGGAAAAGATATGTTTAGAGATAATACTAAAGTTATAAAAATTGGAAATAAAGTCATAGGTGGTGGCAATCCTATTATGATTCAATCTATGACAAATACAAAAACTGAAGATGTTGAAGCTACTGTAAAGCAGATAAAACAGTTAGAAGAGGCAGGGTGTGACATTATACGATGTGCAGTGCCAACTATGGAAGCAGCCCATGCTATATCAGAAATTAAAAAACATATAAACATTCCACTTGTTGCAGACATACATTTTGATTACAGACTTGCTATTGCAGCAATGGAAAACGGTGCAGACAAGATTAGAATAAATCCGGGAAATATTGGAGACATTGAAAAAGTAAAGGCTGTAGTAGAAGTTGCAAAGGCAAAAAATATTCCAATTAGAGTTGGAGTAAACAGTGGTTCTTTAGAGAAGAACATATTAGAAAAATATGGCAAGGTAACTGCTGAGGGCATAGTTGAAAGTGCTCTTGATAAAGTAAAGATTATTGAAGAGTTAGGATATGATAATTTGGTAATCAGTATAAAATCATCAGATGTAATGATGTGTGTAAAAGCTCATGAGTTAATTGCAGAAAAAACACATTACCCATTACATGTTGGTATTACTGAATCAGGTACAGTTACCTCAGGCAATATTAAATCAGCAATCGGACTTTCACTTATTTTAAGCCAGGGCATAGGTGACACCATAAGAGTTTCACTTACAGGCGACCCTGTAGAGGAAATTTACAGTGCCAAACTTATTTTAAAAACATTAGGACTTAGAAAGGGTGGTATTTCCGTTGTTTCATGTCCTACATGTGGAAGAACTCAGATTGATTTAATAGGTCTTGCAAAAAAAGTAGAGAAAATGGTACAGAAATATGATTTAGACATAAAAGTTGCTGTAATGGGATGTGTTGTTAATGGTCCGGGAGAGGCAAGAGAGGCTGACCTGGGTATTGCAGGAGGC
>URQO01000077.1 GCA_900550135.1 uncultured Eubacterium sp. | reverse complement strand
CACTCTTTCCCTACACGACGCTCTTCCGATCTTCAATGGAAAGCTTAAAGTTGTTTTCATTGAAAACTACCGTGTATCAAATGCTGAAATTATTTTTGCAGCAGCTGATGTTTCAGAGCAGATTTCTACAGCTTCAAAAGAAGCTTCAGGTACAGGTAACATGAAGTTTATGTTAAATGGTGCTCTTACACTTGGTACAATGGACGGAGCAAATGTTGAAATCGTTGAAGAGGTTGGCGAAGAAAACGCATTTATCTTTGGTCTATCATCTGATAAAGTTATTAACTATGAGAACAATGGTGGATACAATCCTATGGATATCTTCAATTCAGACATGGATATTAGAAAGGTTCTTATGCAGTTAATCAATGGTTTCTATTCACCTGATGATCCTGAAAGATTCAGACCTATTTACAACTCTCTTCTTACAGCAGAAGAAACAGGTTGCGCAGACAGATACTTTATCTTAAAGGACTTCCAGTCATATGCAGAAGCTCAAAGACGTGTTGAAAAGGCTTACAACGATGCAGAGGGCTGGGCAAAATCAGCAATGCTCAACGTAGCAAACGTAGGTAAGTTTACATCAGACAGAACTATTGAAGAATATGTAAGAGATATCTGGCACTTAGAGAAAGTAACAGTAGAATTATAGGAATTGTGGGAGCGCATGATTACAATTAAATTAAAGGAAATGTGACTAGTGCAGAAGATTCCAAATTGAAATATATTTGACATCGCTTGAAAAAGTGTATGTTTTAAGACTTGACCAGGGGCAGCTTCGCTGCCCCTGGTTTTTTGACTATTTAAAGCAGTATATGTTGGCTTTTTAATCATTTAAGGCTGATATATGCTATAAGCTGTTTTTTCTATTTAAAGCTAATATACGAAGTTGCTTTTATTGAAGAATGTGTTTGGGGAAAAATACAGGAAGTGACTAATAAAACACATTTATCCATGTAAATTTAAATTGAATAAAAAAAGAAAATAGAATTCAATGATTAATATACAAGAAAAAAAGAATAAATTGATTAAAGTAATGTAAAAATTGACTTTTAGGAGAGTAATTAAATTAGAAAGTTTAAATTTGTACATGAAAAAAATAGAAAATAATAAAAAATCTTGTAGATATCAAAAAAAATAATGCTACATTGAAGTTTAAAAGATGGAATGTGCATGAAAAAAACAAAAAAGATAATTAATCAATGTATTATTGAACAAACTAAAATAATGTAAGCCATCAAAGGAAGAAAAAGTACATCAAAAAGTCCTAAAACTTATAAAAATATTGTATATTGGCCATTTTATGTAGTATGTTTATTTGTCAATATGAAAAAAATATAGCAAAATAGAAAAATATTGTTGCAATAAATAAAATTAAAGAGTAATATTATGAATAAATAAAACAACATAAAGTATGAATAGGAGAAAAATGGAAAGTTTGAATAACGTTTTAAAAAAACAATTACAAGAACTTAATAAAATTGAAAAGAAGAATGAAAGAAAATTGAAAAATACTCTAGAGGGAAGCTTATATGCAATTAAGAATAAAAACAGTTTCCAGTACTATTGGCGAAAAGACGATGGCACGGAAACATACATAAATAAAAAGAATCGTGGTATTGTTAAAAAGCTTGCTCAAAAGGAATATGAGAAAAAAGTACAGATCATTGTTAGGAAAAACAAAAAGTGTCTAAAGGATATGCTGGATAAATATGAATTTGATGAAACACTAAAAGCTTACGAAAAGATATCAGATAAAAAGAAAATGTTTGTGGAGCCATATGTGATGCCAGATCAAATGTATGCAAAAAAGTGGCAGGAGGAGCAGATTACCATTAAAGAGAAAAATATGAAAATGGTAAATCCACAATTCTTTTCAGGTGATGATGAAAATGCAATAATTACTGAAAAAGGAGAGCAGGTACGGTCTAAGTCGGAAAAGATAATTTCTGATAAATTGTTTATGAAAGGGATTCCATATGTATATGAGCAGCCTTTATATTTGAAAGGTTATGGTTATGTGATGCCGGATTTTAAAATCTTGAATGTTAAGACGAGAAAAGAATTTTATCTTGAACATTTCGGCATGATGGACGTGGAGGAATATGTAAGAAAGGCGTTAAGAAAGATTGAGACATTTGAGAAGAATGACATATATCCGGGAGAAAAATTGCTGATGACATTTGAGACTTCAGATAGCCCCATTAATATCAAACTTTTAGATGAAATGGTAAATAGATATTTGATATAAAGTATTAAAAAGATGTTTATTATGAAGGTTAAAAAATTTCAAATTAATGTATTTGAAAAATAAAAATGATTAATAGTAAAAAAAATAGTAAAGCGAGAATGAAAAGCAAATCAGTGAAAGAATAATGCATCATAAATTAGGGAAGAAACAATTATAAAGTCTCTTCACCTAAATCATATAATTCTTCATTGATATCGCATACGGATTTGTCGTTGTTAATACCAAATATTATAATGCTATCCCGTTTATTGCGTGGGAAAAGTGTGGCATAGCCTGCAATTTTTAGGGCTGCCTGAGTTTCATTAAGAGAAAATCTCGCACCAATGCAGATAGAAATAAGAGTATTTCTTGAGGGATTCTTTTTGCCACCGAAAATCTGATAGCCAAATATTTCATCAATTTCAGCTTTCTTGAAAACGCGGGATTTGACAAGACATTTCTCTTCAAAAGTGTTGTACAAATAGTCAGCAATGGTTGTGTCTAAAATATAGTCTGAATTTTCTTTAAAGTAGGAATCAATGTTGTCACAGTTGTTAAGTGCCTTCAAAAGTTCATCTGTTGAAATATTTTTCATGTCAAAATCTCCTTGTAAAATATTTAATATGTATTAAAAAAATCGGCCATAAAAAAATAATAATTAATATAGAACAAAAATAATCAGTCACAAATAATAATGATAATTAGAATGTATCAAAATAATTTATTGTGAAAAATAATTATAGTAATTAATACTCAACAAATATAGTTTACCATATAAAGAGTAAATAGAGTAATTAAACTGCTGGTAAACAATAAATGTATAATAAAAATATTATAGAATATTTGCCTATAAAAAATAATAGTCTGACGGCATAGTATTTAAAAAATAATAAAATGATAGTAAAACTATATAATAAAACAAAATTAATTTTGCTTAAACAGGTGGAAATATTTGGCGTGTAAAGAAGAAAAGTTTTGGTATACTTAAATAAAGTTGAAATTAGAAAGTGCAAGAGGATAGCTCAATGTATCAATGGATTAGTGAAGTGATAAAAAATGAATATAAGTTTGTGAAGGCATTGAAAAATTCAGAATTAAGTAAAGTGCTGGTGTATAGACATAAGGAGACGGGAAGAAAAATAATAGTAAGACATATTAAGGATGGAGCAGATGTTTACGAAAAAATGCTTGAATTAAAGTGTGACAATTTGCCTATTATCTATGAAGTTGTGCAGGGGGATGTAGGGGCAATTGTAATGGAAGAATATATTTCAGGAATGACAATAGGTGACGTTTTACAAAGTGGTCTTTATACAGAAAATGGAGTTCGGGAGATTATTAGGCAGGTGTGTAAGGGGCTTGGAATGTTGCATTATTATGGAATTATTCATAGAGATATTAAGCCTGATAATGTTATGATTTCAGAAAAAGGTCAGGTAAAATTGATTGATTTTAATGCATCGAGGATATATAAAAAAGATGAAAATAGGGATACTAGAATTTTGGGAACGACAGGATATGCGGCACCGGAGCAATATGGATTAAGTCAAACGGATCCAAGAACAGATATATATGCATTGGGGGTGTTGATTAATATTATGCTGACAGGAGAGCATCCATCAAAGGTGTTGTGCAAGGGAAAGTTTCGGAAAATTGTGAAAAAAGCCGTGAACATAAATCCTGATGACAGGTACCAAAGTTGCCAGGAATTAATGGAATCATTGTAGGAGTGGAGTTGGGATAAATGGAAGAAGTATTACGCGGAGCCATTCGTATTTCGCTTCGCTACATACTCATGTCGCACTGTCGCGCTATGCACCCAAGATAAAACACAGTCTTTGGTGAGCAAGCTCCCCAGACTTGTATTTTATCTCGGGTGCGCACCGCTTGTAGAAACGCGCAAAGACTAGTCTGTCAGGCAAGTAAAATTTGAAGATGTTTTTGATATGATTGTATCAGAACATCTTTTTTGTTTGAAAAATATAAAAAGAGTGAAATTCTAATACAGAGGTAAGAAATATATACAAGAATAATATAGTGCATAGATAAAATAAAACTTTATGCAAAAATAAAATAGTGTATAGATAAAATAAAATTTCATGCAAAAATAAAAGAAATTGAAGAGAGTGGGAAAGTTAAATTTTAAAATTACAATTGATCAATATTTTCACTTAAGATTTTGATGACCTTAAGCAAAGTGTCAGCCTGTTCTTTGGAACCTTGTTTTAATAGAGAATTGACACTTAAAAGAATGTTTTCTTCGCTGTCTGAGGAATCGAGAAAAAGATAGTCCAGACTAAGGTGTAGAACATGAGCAAGTGAAACGGCAATAGAAATAGACATCTTCTTGGTGCCACGCTCGATGTGACCAATGTAAGATGCCGAAATGCCACAAAGCTCTGCCAGATATTCCTGAGAATATCCAAGTTGTATACGCTTTTGTCTTATTTTGTTGCCGATTTTAACATAATCAATATCGCTCATAAATACCTACTCTTTACTGTTACATAGTTATGAATATCATACAATATTTAGTAAAAAATATACATTGACTATAGGTGTGATAATTGACAGATAGTAACGATAAATGTAAAATGAATGAAAGAGTTAATGGAACGGATTAAAAATGGATTTTTATGAGAATTTAATAACAAGAAAGAATGATATATTTTAAAGTCTGATTTTTAAGAAGACTAAAGTATTAAGTGTATCAGGAAAGTAGTGGGAAAAATATAGATACAATTGCGTAAAAAATATATTTAAAATAAAAATGGTAGTGTAATACTACAAAACATTAGGAGGTACGAACCATGAAAAAAATTTGTAAGATAACATTAATTATGCTTTTAGCCCTATTGTGCACAACGTTTGTGCATTCGTATACTGCAAAGGCAAGTAATAGTTACAGAAAGAACGGCACAACTTATTTTATAAAATCCCAAAAATCCGGCAAGGATAAGTATGGAATTACCAGATATACATACACAATGATGAAAAAGAAAAATGGAAAAACATCTAAAGTATGTGTTATCGCAAAAAATAAATATAGCGCAGATATAGTTCATTATGATGAAGGTTGTATTTATGTACAGGTAGATCAGGATCCAGATCCATATGTAAAAGCAATATATGAGGTAGATGTAGAGTTTTGTTTTTCAACCAAAGTAATTAACAATTTTGAGGTAAATCAATGGATGCCAAAAAAACGTTGGGCATACAAAAGTTATATAGTTGGTAAAAGTGCAACTACAGCTCCAGGCAGTTTTAAACTGAAAGTTTTGGATTTAGACACAGGTGATGTGACACAACTTGGTTGGAGCAAAGTGCAATATATAAAGGGAAAATATCTATATTATGTTGATACCAAAGGATTGTGGGATGGTGAGGCCGGATACACAACAAAAACTCAAACAGTAAAAATCAAATGCTACAACATGGAAAGTGGGAAAGTATCGACTTTAAAGAAAATAAAAGTAAATAAATATACATATTTTTCATCAATAACAAACAAAAAAGCAAAATATGGTTATTATACAAAGTCGGGAAAATGGAAAAAAGTTACCGTACGTTTTAAAGGAAAAAATTAAAGTGTGGCCGGATAGATAATTTTATGTAGTTAAAAAATGTGAAAAGGAGGCGCACTTATGAAAGAAAAATTGTACATATATAGAATGACAAATGCTGGTGGTTTTGCTCCCTGTATGGACGACGGAATATTAACATTGTCCTGCTGTAAAGGTGGTTGGAAGAACGGTGTCAAAACCGGTATTAGATATTGGATTGGCAAGGATTATGAAGCAAATCCACATAAATGTATAGCATATATTATGGGAATATATAAAGACAACATTTGTTATTTCTGCAAAATAACAAATGTCATGAAAATGACAGAATATTATGGGGAGGGTGGATTTTCCAAAGGAAGAAGTGATGATATTTATTACGTTCAAGATGGTCAATTGGAGCATAAAGGAGGCAAAGGACGCCCACATGATACAAAAGATGATAAAGAACGCGATAAAAACGGTGTATATACATTGATTTCATGTAAACACAAATTTCAATATTTTGGTGCAAACAATTTTCCGGCAGATGAAATCAAAAATATTTTGGGAGATAAATATCCTTTACGTCAGGAAACCAAAATAGTTGATGATGAGGATATAATAGGGCAGATAAAGAAAGCTGTGAAGGAAAAACATATGGGAAAAAAGTGCTGGAAAATAGACAGAAGTATTGTTGAAAAATAATGAAATGAGAAGGAGATAAATTATGAAGAAGTACATAAAACTTATTACAATATCAATCGTAGTAATCATGGCGATAGTAATGTCAGCATGTGGAAATAATAAAACAAATAAGAAAGAGACAAAAGAAGAGTTTTTTTCAACAAAAAGCGAAAATAAATATACAGATTCAAAATTTAAAATGACATATGTTGATTTTATTAATAATTACAATGCAATGAATAAAAAAGTAATGGCAACTAGTGAAGATTATTTTCCAGATTTATCTAGCTGGAATAAGGAACAAGACAATGATACAAGCACTTTGTTCAATTATTCTATAAATAATGAAAGATTATATAAAATAGAAATATCAAAAGAAGGAGATTTTATATCATATATAAGTGATGATGATAATTTTGCAAATGATTTGGCTATAACAATTGCAGCTTTTACAGGAATAGATCAAACAAATGAATTAAAAAAATTGTATGAAACAACAAAAAAATTGGCAACAAATAAGGATGATTTTGATAATGGTTGGGATAAATTGTTTGTAGCAGGAATTTTAGTAGAAATATCAGATGAAAATATACAATATCATGCTTCATCAGAAGAGTATGTTGATAAAAAATTAAATGGAAAGTGTAAAAAAATTGAATTAAATGAATTGATGGATGGTGTGGACTATGACAAAGATATATATAAAGGGTATCAAGAAAAAAAACGAGGAAAACAAAGCGGAAGAAATACAGCCTAACCGCATTGAAG
>URQO01000076.1 GCA_900550135.1 uncultured Eubacterium sp. | reverse complement strand
ATAGCAATATATTGGGATTCTCTATTGAAGAGAATAAATGAGCGAAAAAGATTATGAAAAACATTAATTAGGGACAGAATTAAAAAATCCAGACATTACATTGATTAATGAATCAGATTATCTGAAGTTCGATGTGATGGCTGGATTTTTTTATATAACAAGACATTTTTCACATAAGATGACAATAGTGAATGGGTGGGAAGATGGATTGATATTCAAGAACGATATTTATAAGTTATGTTTATTTATAATTAATTTAAAAGGCCTTAAAATAAACATATTTATTTATATGAAAAAATGGGAAATATGAAAGGAGAAAATACATGAAGAAACGAAAGAATGAAAGATAAATTGTGGTTATTGTTATTACAACCAATATATCAACAGCATATTGGGGCAAAATAAAAAACTACGAAATATAATGTACAGTTAGACAAGTTGTGATTAGATTCAAACAGGAGGAAGTTTATATGAAAAATAAAGTTATGATTTTGATAAAGCCAACAATAGTATTTTTACTAATATTTTCTATTTTGTGTACGAGTAATATGACAAGTAGAAGAATTACAGAGGCTAAAAGTATTGAAAATTTGAAAGAATATGTTATTACTGTAAAAGGTAAAAAAACATATAACAAGATGGTTAGTCTTATAGGTGAGAAGGATATTAAACAGAGGACTAGTTGTCATGATAACAATATTGTAAGAGCTGAAATCTCAACAGATGAGTTAAAAAAATTAAACTGTGATAAAAATATAACAATTGAAGAAGATTTTGTTTTAAGTGCCAATGGAAAAAATACAAAAAGTGATTTGTTCAATCAATTGAAGAAAACATCAATAAAAAAAGAGGACAATGAAAAAGTAGAGTGGAATTTACAAGCAATTAATGTAGATGAAATAGATCAAAAGACAAATGTAAAGAACAAAGTCAAAGTAGCAGTTTTAGATTCAGGTATTGATTTTATTGCAGGAATTAACTTGAAAAAAAGTGTGAATTTTGTTGAGACAGAAGATTATGTTACGTCATATTATCAAGATTTGACAGGACATGGTACAAATATTGCTAGTGTAATTGCAGGGGATGATGATGCTGTTCAAGGAATTAATCAAAATGTTGATTTGTATTCAGTAAAAGTATTGGATCAAAACAATCAGGCACCGGTTAGCAGAATTATTGAAGGAATTTATTGGTGCATCGAAAACGATATAAATATAATAAATATGAGTTTTGGAACTACTGCATATTCAGAAGCATTACATAGAGCAGTAGTAGATGCTTATGATGCAGGTATACTTATGGTGGCAGCAGCAGGAAATATGGAAAGTAATGTTGAATATCCAGCGGCCTTTGAGGAAGTTATGGCAGTTGCTTCAACAAATACAAAATCAGAAATAAGTAATTTTAGTAACAGTGGTGATGAATTGGATGTGGCAGCACCAGGAGAGAACATAAGAGTTTTAGGATTCTTTGGGTTGAATGGTATTACGCATGGAACTAGTATTGCTGTGCCTCAAGTAGTAGGTGTTGCATCATTGTTATGGGAAAAAGATATTTCAAAATCAAATGAATTTATAAGACAATTGATTAATGTTAGTTCTAAAAACATAAAAAATACAACTGATTGTGGATTATTAGATGTAGAGTATGCACTCGAAATTTATGATGATTTCGCAGAAAAATTTGAAGATAAAGATTCAACAATAAAAGTAAATATACCATCCAATAAAAAAAATGTTGAAATATTTAATGATATTGAAGAAGATTCAGAATATGTTGAAGGAAGATGGATTAAATCCGGGCACCAGGATCTTGTGACAAATGGTGCAAAGAAAAATGATATTATGGACGAAACTACTTTAGCTGTACTTAAAGCAGGAGCTGTATATCCTGATAGAAGCGACTCGGGGATGAGTGGTTTATCTTACAATCCAGAATATCATGGTGGTTATGAAGCATTGTATGGAGATGACGATAATTCTGTTAATTATATAGCATGTTATGAGTTTGTAACGAGAATTGCGTTAAAAAATGGGGATGCATCTTCTATAACAAATTATAAAACTATTAAAGGATTAGGAAAAAATAGTTATGATTGGATGAAACCGGATTTTAGGAGTACAAGTGTAGGGCTTCTTTCATGGAGTGAAATATTTTCAAATATTAAAGTGAATGGTAAATCAGTTGCAAAAACAAATAAAAATAAAAAATATTTCACATGGGGAATTGCACTTCATATATTAGGAGATACGTTTGCGCACAAAACATATAGAAAATCAGACAAAAAAATGATTGTACATAATAAAAGCTATACTAATCCAGATAAACAAATACCAGGAGCAGATGATCAGACAGTTGTAAAAGGACGTTGGGTCGTCGCAAAGGCTGCAATAGACTATAGTATAGCCTGTTTAGAATCAAACAATATTGGGGATGCAGCAGAGATAATATATGCATTGGAAGATCAAACCTATACAAGCAATAGTCAATTATTTTTAAAAAAACGTTTGGCTAAATATGTTCAAGATAACGGCTGGAATATATCAAAAGAAGTGACAAATGCAAATATTGATTAATTTTGTCATGTAATAGTTTATAATTAACAATTGCATATGATAACGTATATTGGTTTATATTTGAATGGAAAATATAGAAAGGACAAGATTATGAGCATAAATTTAAAAACGAAGTTGGGAATTTTCATAAAATCTATGATAATAGTTTTTATGTTAATTGCTGTGGGAGTAATGCCCACAAAGTTGGTTAGTGCCAAAGTAATAAAGAATGACAAGACAGGAATACCTGATAAAACTTTATATCAGGCGATATTGTTTGAAACTGGAAAAAATAGTAATCAGAAGATAACAGAAAACGATCTGGAAAACGTATATTCTATTGGAGATTATTTTATAGAAAAAAATGAAAATAGAAAAATAAAAAGCTTAAAGGGAATTGAAAAATGCAAAAAATTGTTTAGTTTAGAAATACCTATATGTGGATTAAAAAGCTTAAAAGGAATTGAAAAATGTAAAAATTTAGAATTCTTAACAATTAGAAATGGAAATTTAGAAGATTTTAATAATCTGGCACAATTATCAAAATTACAGAAATTTACCATGAAAAATGTAAAAATAAAAGATTGGAATGGTCTGGGAACATTAAGACAAATAACAAATCTTGAAATTTACAAAGGCAACTTGAAAAATTTAAAACAAATCAAAAAACTTGGAAAAATTGAGTATTTAACTATTAAAAAAACAAAAATAACCAATGTAAAAGGTATTGAAAAATTAAAGAACTTAAAAGGAATATATTTTGCTGATAATAAATTGAAAAATTTATCAGGAATTCAAAATTTGAAAAAATTAGAGGATGTTGATGTGTCTAATAATAAATTAACACAATTACCATCTATGAAGAAACTGAAAAAAATCAATTTAGAATTCTCAAGTTTTGCAGGTAATAAACTTAGTAAAAAAGAGTTGAAAAAGAATCTTCCATCTAATATACCAAATTGGTGGATAAACGATGAAGCAATTTTGCAAAAGACAAAAAAGAAATTAGAGATAAAAAATAAAGACAAAATAAAAGCATCAACTAAAAGTATTATAGGAATAACAGAGAAGAATACAAAGGTAAAGTTGATGACGTTAAAAGGAGAAAAAATAAAGGAAGTTAAAGCAAACAAGAAAGGAAAGTTCAATTTGAATGGACTGGATTTGAAGCAATATCAGGGGAAAAAACTAAAAATAGCAGTATGTAAGCGACTTCATGATTATATAAATAGTGAAGGAGGGGATTATATATTAAAAACTATAAAATTTAAAGTAAATTAATAGACAATCTATTATAAGTGATGGAGCTGTAAGGTCATGAAATGGACTTACAGCTCCTGTTGATATAGTTACTATATAAACATCAATGTTAGAATATCTATATTTTTTCTAATAAATTTTATGTATATAAATTGGAATCTACCTTTTTAGGAAAAACTTTTTGCCATAAACCAATTAAAAAAATTGCAGATATGCAATAAAAATAAAAATGGTGCCGTTATACAGATATAACACAAACAAATATTAGAAAATTTTAATTTGTATTTTTTATGTATTTGACTAAACAATGTATAAATTGTACTATTAGAAGGAAAAAATAAGAAACAGGGAAAAATACAAATGAGGTCAGAGAAAAGTTTAAATGAGTTAATAAATGAAGATTGGTTTGAAAAAATAGCCAAAGGCGATGATGAAGCATTTACAGAACTTTATTATGCAAGTTATAAGCAATTGTATGGTTTTTTGTTAACACTCACAAAAAATAAAGAGGATGCAGAAGACCTACTTCAGAATACATACATAAAGATAAGAAATGGTAGTCATTTATACCAAAAACAGGGCACACCAATGACTTGGATGTGTGCAATAGCAAAAAATCAGTATTTAGATTATATAAGAGTGCATGGAAAGAGACGTACAGTAGACTTTGGAGAGGTAGAAAATTATGTATCCGAAGGTATGTCTGATGGAACTGATCATGCAAAAGATGTAGAAAACAGAATGTTGTTGGAACATTTGTTTAGTATTTTAGGTGAAGAGGAACGAACCATAGTAGTTTTGCATATGATAAATGGATTAAAGCATAGAGAAATTGCAGAACTGATAGGTTTACCTTTATCAACTGTTTTATCAAAGTACAACAGGTCACTTAAAAAAATGAAAAATAATATTTTAGATTAGGAGGTCATTATGCAAGAAAAAGATATTAAAGAAAAATTAAATCAGGAACTTGAAGAAATGGCTCCTGACATGCTAAAAAACATTCTTAGAACACCTATAGAACCGGTAAAAAATGAAAAAGAACTGTTTGGAAATGGAAAGCCTTTATTTAAAAAGGAAAGAACATGGAAGAGTTATTACAAAGTACCGGTTACAGCATTAATTGCAGCATGTATTGCCGTTTTAGTTTTATTGGTAGCACCAACTCTTTACAATAACAATGATTCAAAAAAAGTAGCATTTTCTGTAGTTATTGATGTAAATCCAAGCATTAGAATATCTGTAAATCATGACGGAACAATACACAACGTTAAGGCAATAAACAATGATGGAAAAGAAATAGCAGCTTACGTCAACAGTGAGTTACAAGATGAAGACAAATACACAAGAGCGGTTGATTTGACAGTGAAGAATCTGCGAAAAGAGGGTTACCTCAAAAAGAAGAAAAATGCAATGCTTATATCTGTAGTGGATACAAACAATCAGGATTTAAAAGAACAGATGTCAGAAATAAAAGTAGGTACAAATACAGCACTTAGCACTAGAAACATCAAGTGCAGGGCGGTCTATCAAAAAGTAGATGTATCAGCAAAAGTGGCAAGAGTTGCAAAGAAAAACAATGTATCCGAAGGCAAGGCTTCACTTTGTATAAAATTGGCAAAAGAAGATAAGGCAACTGTAAAAGAAATGTGTAATGAAAATATCGAAAAGTTGGCTAATAGGGTTGAACATAGTAAAAATCCTGTTGTTGACAGTATTGCAATTGTAAAAGATAACAATATACAGATGGAAGATTTTTATGAAACAGAAAGTATGGCTGAGATAACTGAGACAGAAAGCTATGATGAAGAAACACCTACAGGTGAAACAGAAAGCGTAGTTGAAACAGAAAGTATATCAGTGAATGAGACAGAGGATGCAAATCAGCCCCCAAACGAAACAACCGACCTGACAAATAATCAATAGTTGTCAAATCGGTTTATTGTAGGTTTTTACCTTGGATAATATCATGCTCCTGAAAATATTTGTTTATATAGTTTAGAACTCTCTTTTTATTAGCACTCCACTGTGGAGCAATAAGAAGAGATTTTGGACCGTCACCGGTTATTCTGTGAATTACAATATTTTTAGGAATAGTACATATGCATTTACCAAGAAGAGTGGTATACTCTTCAAGAGAAAATACATGAAATTTATTTAAAAGATACTCCTTTTCTAAAGGAGTATTTTTTAATATGTGAAGAAGTTGTAGCTTGATGCCTGATATAGGCTTGTTACAAACATACGAAACACTTTCCAAAATATCTGACTCAGTTTCATAAGGAAGTCCTAAAATTAAATGTACAATTACCTCCACTCCAATGGCATTTAATTTAGATACTGCATCATCAAATATATTCAATGTATATCCACGATTTATATATGTTGCTGTATCTTCATGAATTGTCTGAAGACCAAGCTCAATCCATACAGGCTTTATTTTATTTAATCTGTTCAATAAATCTATAACATCATCAGGAAGACAATCAGGTCTTGTACCAATTGATAAACATACTATATCCGGGTGCTTGATGGCTTCAGTAAAAATCTTTTCCAAATAATCAACGTCGCCGTAAGTGTTGGTAAAAGACTGAAAATATGCAATATATTTTCCAGTTTTTATTTTTGCAGAAACTCTTTTCTTTGCCACTTCAATCTGCTCAGTAATGGAGTAATTGCATGATGTGGCAAATTCTCCCGAACCACCATTACTGCAAAAAATACATCCCATATCACTTAATGTGCCGTCACGATTAGGGCAGGACAAACCAGAAGAAAGACTTAACTTGTATACTTTACAACCATATTCATTTTTTAAATAACTGTTTAGAGAATTATATCTGTTCATGGGAGTAAGTATATCATAACTAAAAAGAAAAATGAAATTAATAGTATTTTCTTTTTTTCAAAATTGGTGCGCAAATCTATGGTCGCATTTTTACAATATGGGAATTAAAAAAGTCATATGCACGAATGCATATGACATAAATAACGGAGAAGGAGGGATTTGAACCCTCGCGCCGATGCTATCGACCTACTGGTGTTCGAAGCCAGACCCTTCAGCCACTTGGGTACTTCTCCAATATGTGTAAAAACACAATAAGTTTTATACCATATTTTGTATTTGGTTTCAACATTATAAATAAACATAATAAGATTATATACAAAATTTATATAAGCATATAAAAAAATATTTTTAATAGATTTTGCTAAATTAAAAAAAAAAGAAAGAATACTATGCACAAAAATATAAAAATAAATAGAAATGTTACAAAACACAAAGACAAAAAACGTTTCAAATAAATGAATATTGGTAAAAACTAACAAATTAAAAAGTCTTAAGACATTGACTATAGGGCTTTTTTCGACTAAAATAATATGGATTGTAATTTGTTAAACAATTATCTAAGATAAATGATAAATACATTTTAAGGAGGAACAAGTTATGGGAATGACTATGACTCAGAAGATTCTTGCAAAACATGCAGGTCTTGACAGTGTTGTAGC
>URQO01000075.1 GCA_900550135.1 uncultured Eubacterium sp. | reverse complement strand
GCCTATTAATTATATTTAAATATTTAATTTACAGAAAAACTTTCACACTCTCTTTTTTTTATTATATTAATTTTTAGGTTACACAATCTTTAAAATTCTGAATATATTTTTCAAAATTATAAATATACACTTTTTTATTTGAAAATAAATTATTTTAAATATTCCTTATAAATTTCAATAACTTTTGCCATTGCATCAGGTCCCGGAGCACCAATAGTTGTACGTTTGTTTACACAAGTCTCAAGGCTGATTGCATCATAAATGTCATCTTCAAATACAGGACTGATAGCTTTATATTCATCTAATGTCATATCATCAAGGGCAATTTTCTTTTCTTCACAGAATAAAACTAACTGTCCGACAATACCATGAGCATCTCTAAATGGAACTCCATGATTTACAAGGTAATCTGCTGCATCAGTAGCATTAGTAAATCCATGTTTTGTACTGTTTTCCATAACATCTTTATTAAATGTCATTGTATCAATCATGCCTGTAAATAAAACAATACATCCCTTTACAGTGTCAATTGCATCAAATGTAAGCTCCTTATCTTCCTGCATATCCTTGTTGTATGCAAGAGGAAGCCCTTTCATTGTTGTAAGAATAGAAGTAAGGGCACCGTAAACACGGCCTGTCTTACCACGGATAAGTTCAGCAATGTCAGGATTTTTCTTCTGGGGCATAATACTTGAACCTGTACTGTAAGAATCGTCAATATTTACAAATCTATATTCATTTGAATTCCATATACATATTTCTTCACAGAATCTGCTTAAGTGCATCATAATAGTTGAAAGTGCGCTGAGAAGCTCAATAACATAATCCCTGTCAGAAACAGAATCCATACTGTTAAGAGTTGGTCCGTCAAAATCCAGCAATGAAGCAGTGTATTCTCTATCAAGTGGATATGTTGTACCAGCTAAAGCACCTGAACCAAGTGGACAGTAGTTCATACGCTTGTATATGTCATCAAGTCTGTTACGGTCACGCTTAAACATTTCAAAATAAGCACCAAAATGATGAGCCAAAGTTATAGGCTGGGCTTTTTGCAAATGTGTAAATCCCGGCATAAATGTATTTGTATTATTTTCCATAACTTTTAAAAGTGATGAAAGAAGTGTTTTTAATAAAGAATTTATCATAACAACTTCATCTCGTGTATAAAGCTTCATATCCAAAGCAACCTGGTCATTACGGCTTCTTCCGGTGTGAAGTTTTTTGCCGGCATCACCAATACGCTCAATTAAATTTGCTTCAACAAAGCTATGGATGTCTTCGCTGTCTTTTGTAAATAGAAGTGTGCCTTTATCAATATCCTTTTTGATACCTTCCAATCCGGCAATAATCTGGTTCATTTCATCTTCTGAAATGATATTTTGCTTTCCAAGCATCTTTACATGTGCAATACTGCCTCTAATATCCTGTGCATAAAATTTCTGGTCAAAAGAAAGAGATTCATTAAAGTTGTGAACCAACTGATTTTCTTCCTTTGTAAAACGGCCACCCCATAATTTCATATGTATACCTCGCTATTTCTTATAGTTTTAGTGTTGCAAATCTATATTTATCTGCAACTATAAGAGTATATCATTTACACACTGGTTTTTCAAATATTCTTTTGATATACTATATTTCTGTATGGACATGTATGCCACATTTTATTTTAAATTAAAAAACAGCATATTATGAAAATAAAAGTTGAACAAATGTTGTATTAAATTGTAGTATTATATCAAACTGTTAAAATGTCAGGTTACAATGTGGTGTAAAAAACATAACAGAAAGAACAAAAGGTATACAATATGAATTTATATTTCGCACCACTGGAAGGTGTTACAGGATTTACATATAGAAATGCATTTGCAGATTTGTTTGGAGGAGTAGATAAATACTATGCACCATTTATTTCTCCATGTGTCAATGACAGGTTAAAGGGCAAGGAAATAAGAGATATTTTACCGGAAAACAATAGTGAAAAGGTAAATCTGGTGCCACAGATTTTAACAAACAGAGCCGACTATTTTATAAAAGCTACAAAGCAGATTATGACAATGGGATACACAAAGGAATTTAACATTAACATAGGTTGTCCATCAGGGACAGTGGTTGCCAAAAATAAAGGGGCAGGATTTCTACGTGATACAGATGCCATGGACAGTTTCTTTGATGAAATATTTAGTTGGAGAGACAGCCTTTTAGATGGACCTGATATTTCCGTAAAAACAAGAATAGGAGTAAATGATGTTGATGAGTTTGCTGAGATAATGGATGTGTATAACAGGTATCCTATTAGTGAACTGATCATTCATCCACGTACAAGAAAGCAGATGTACAGGGATACTCCCCATATGGGAGCCTTTGATTATGCAGTGAAAGTCAGCAAGAATCCATTGTGTTACAATGGTGATATTAACACTAAAGAAGATTATGAAAGAATATCACAGAAGTACAACATTGATTCTGTAATGATTGGCAGAGGACTTATTGCAAATCCACAGCTTGTAAATGAAATAAAAGGCGGAAAAAAACTGACAAAAGATATGCTTAAAACTTATCATGACAGATTGTATGATGATTTTGAAGTTATAATGAAAGCAGATAAACATCTGCTGTTTAAGATGAAGGAGTTTTGGAATTATGTATCATGGAATTTTGAAGATGAACATAAATGTGCCAAACTGGTTAGAAAAGCACAAAATCTGTATAAATACAATCAGGCAGTAGATGAAATATTTAATACAATGGAATTAAAAAACTAAACAAAACAGCTACGAATCTTGATAGTATCAAATGCTGATACTAAATTAAGAATCATAGCTGTTTTTGGCTGCCAAACTAACATATATATTTTTAGTATATGTTAGTACACAACCTTTTTATTATTAAAGGTATAAATATAAATTAAATATTATTTTGTCAGCAATTCAAGAATCTGATTGCTTCGCTCAATAAATGCAGTCATTGAATCAGGGTTAAGTTGTGTATGACTGATTAATGCAAGATCATAAAGTTGCTTACATACAAGAGTAGTAGTTTCTCCTTCCGGATTATCTAGAATATATTTAACAAGCTGATTGTTTGCATTTAATGTAAGAGTTTCTCCTGCACCACCAAACATTGATGGATCCATACCTGACATTCCATACATCTTCATCATATCCTGCATACGACGTGTTTCCTCAGAAACTGTAATCATAGATGAAACTTTTTCATCTTTAATTTTCTGTACCTTAATATCAATGTCACGACCTAAAGCTTCTTTAAATGATTTTGACAATTTATCTTTTAAGTCTTTTTCTTCATCTTCAGTTAATTCCTCAGTGAAAGAATCATTTAAGTTGTCATCAATACGTTTAAACTTAACACCTTCGTTCTTTGATTCAAGCTGCGAAATAAATGGCTGATCAATTGGGTCTTTAAGGATAACAGCGTCAATTCCTTCAGCTTTAAACATATTTACATACTGGCTTTGCTGTACAGGGTCATTTGTGTAGAAAATAGTATTTTCATGGCTGTCCTTGTTTTCGCCCAAAGCTTCTTTAAATGTAAGATATTTATTATCAAGATTTTTAAACAATACGTAATCTGACATTTTTTCGCAGAACTTTTCATCTTTTAAACAGCCATATTTAATAAATGGACTAATGTCATCCCAGTATTTTTCGTAATTTTCCTTGTCTGTTTTACACATACCTGACAATTTGTCAGCAACCTTTTTAGTAATGTAATCAGATATTTTCTTAACAAATCCATCATTCTGCAAAGCTGAACGTGATACGTTAAGTGGTAAATCAGGACAGTCGATAACACCCTTTAATAACATTAAAAATTCAGGAATAACTTCTTTAATATTGTCGGCAATAAATACCTGGTTATTGTAAAGCTTGATTGTACCTTCTGCTGATTCATATTCCATATTGATTTTAGGGAAATAAAGAATACCCTTTAAGTTAAATGGATAGTCCATATTTAAATGAATCCAAAACAGTGGTTCTTTATAATCCATAAATACTTTATGATAAAATGCTTTGTATTCTTCATCACTACATTCATTTGGATGTTTTGTCCAAAGAGGAGTAGTATCGCTGATACTTACAGGACGTTTTAATACTTTTGCCTTTTTCTTTTCAGGCTCAACTTCTACAGTTTCCTTTGTCCCATCTTCGTTTTCTTTTTCTTCAGTTTTTGCCGGTTCAACTATATGCTCAACAACTGTGTCTTTATCTGTAACCTCTTCCTCTAAAATAGTTTCGTATTCAGGCTCTTTTGTTGGGTCTGAAAGGAAAATCTCAACAGGCATGAAAGAGCAGTACTTGTCAAGAACTTCCTGAGCACGGTAAAGATTGCAAAATTCAACACTATCTTCATTTAAGAATAATGTAATCTCAGTACCACGTGTTGTTTTGTCTGAATCAGTCATTGTAAAGTCCATGCCATCTTCACAATCCCATAATACAGCTTTTGCACCATCTTTATAAGAAAGAGTATTGATAGTAACTCTGTCTGCAACCATAAATGCTGAGTAAAATCCTAAACCAAAATGTCCGATAATCTGGTCTTCAGATGTTTTGTCTTTGTATTGTTCAAGGAAAGCTTCAGCACCTGAAAAAGCTATCTGGTTAATATATTCATCAACTTCTTCCTCAGTCATACCAATACCATTGTCGATAAAAGTAAGAGTCTTTTCTTCAGGATTGGCAAGTATCTGAATCTTAAATTCCTCATCACTACCAACATTAGCTTCACCAATCATATCCAACTTCTTTAATTTAGTAATGGCATCACAACCATTAGAAACCAATTCTCTAAAGAAAATATCATGGTCGCTATACAACCATTTCTTTATAATTGGAAAAATATTTTCACTGTTAATTGATAAACTTCCGTTTTTTGCCATAACAATCACTCCTTTATGTAAATCTTAATTTTTAACAATGTAAATAAATACCTGCAAGACTTATTGTAACGCAGTAAAAATAAAAGTCAATAAAAAATTAGCACTCAACTAAAGTGAGTGCTAAAAGTTTACGTTTTGTTCATAATTTAATAATAAAACATTTTAATTTAAAAAAAATCTGCTGTGATTTGTATACATTTTTATGCTTCAATGCATTTGAACAAAACAAAAATTAATAGTTTTACAGTATCTCTGTAATTAAATAAAGAAGTTTTACGGTATTTTTATATAACAAAAACTTTACAGTATTTCCACATTAAAGTGTTCCGATAAAAATGCCGTAACAGATTTGTCCCAATAATGGTCAAGGGTTTTGTCCATTGTAAACGTATTAAGAGAAGTACCTGTGATGATTTCTGTTTTGCCATTTTCATATGTAATATGAAGATACAATCCACCAATATCATCTGCAGACATACTCATACCTGACTTTTCAATTATCTCATTATATTTTGTCTTTGATAGAGCAAAAACAAGTCGTAGCTTTTTGGGAACTTTGTGACCTTTTATAATTTCAAAACATATATGCTTTATATTTTTCCAAAAAACAAAATCATCGTTTATATGTTCTAATTCATCAGAATCATAAAAATCCCTGTTGATTCTTCCGTCTAAGTTGAAACTGCTGGAAGTAATAATTTCGGACTCACACATTAAAAAATGGTCGAAAGTATCATCTACCAAAAGTTTTTGCATAAAATTTCCTGTGTCATTTATTCTTATACTAATCATGTGAAAATTATAACAAAGGAAAATAGGATGTTCAATAGTAGAAATCAACTAAAATATTTCTTGCACTCTTACATATGTAATGTTACAATTGATAAAAGGGAATAAACGAACGACAGAGTTATGAAAGACATTAATTAGGGATTACAGAACACAAACTCCAGACATTACCAATTAATGGATCGAAGACGAAAGGTAATGGCTGGAGTTTTTTTATTTAAACGACAAAATTGCACGGAAAGGGGAATGAGATAAAAAGGAAGATGCAGTCGTATTACATATAAAGGAACATGAAAGGAAACATTGTAAAGACATATAAGTATAATAATTCAAACCAGATAACCGAAAGCCTCATAACAGTAGACGGCGTCAGCAAACAGAAAATAGAAAATACATATGATGAGTCAGGAAATCTTAAAGAAAAATCTGACGGAACAAAGCAGTCATATGATACATTAAACAGAATGATAAGTTATACATCACCAAAGAACGAAACCACAATTTACACTTATTATGCTGATGATATGAGAAAGAGTAAAAAGGTTCATAATAAGGCTGAAATTAAACAGGTTTGGATGGGTTATGACATAGCTATGGAACTTGAAAACGGTAATGTTAAGAGCAGTTATGTACATGGTGAAAAGCTTATATGCAGCGACTATGGATTTTATCTGTACAATGGTCATGGCGATGTAACAATGTTGACAGACAGTTCTGGAAATGTGACAAAGGATTATGAATATAGTAGCTTTGGAAAACAGAAATCATCAACTACGGATGGAGACGAGAATCCATATAGATACAGTGGCGAATATTACGACATGGAAAGTGGATATACATATCTTCAGGCAAGATACTATGATCCAGACCTTGGAAGATTTGTCAGTGAAGATCCGGCAATGGATGGAGATAACTGGTACGTGTATTATGGAAATGACCCAATAAATATGGTTGATCCAAGTGGAATGTGGATGGGATACGATCATAAAAATATAACTAAAAAAGCTTTTAATGAAGTAACTTCGTTGCAAAAATTAATTTCTAGTGAAAGTAATGAATTATTAAAAAAATTAAAAGAAGGATGCGTTTTTCCAGACGATGATAGTAGTGGTTTGCGTGATATTAGAGCCTGGCATGGGCATAAGGGTTACAGTACAATAAAAAATAAACAATTAAGTAAGGCTGTTAAATTGTGGAAAAAAGATAAACATACGAAAGCCTTTTTAGAGCTTGGAAAGGGTCTTCATGCTATTCAAGATCATTACTCACATACCTTTAGAAAAAAAGGAAAAGATGTTAATACGTGGTCTTATGTAAAAGGAAAATTTTACAAAAAAGATAAAAAAATTATTGCTGGAAAATATCCAGAGTATGTTAATACTAATACGTTGGTAAAATTTTTAGTATATAAAAGATATGATGGAACGGTGAAAAAAAAGCAATTAAGAAAAGAAATACGAAAAGAACTTATTGGAAAAAATGTTCATAAATACACTGCAGATTATAAATATTCATATTTTAGTGTTAAAAATAATAAATGGCAATGGACGAATGCAATAAGTAATCGATACAAAAAAGCAAAAACGGAATCAAAAAAATATTTAAATACATTTGCAAAAAAAATAAGGAAGAAATAGGGAGGTATTATTATGAAGAAAAAACTATGGATAACAATATGTTTTATATTTGCTTTGTGTGGTG
>URQO01000074.1 GCA_900550135.1 uncultured Eubacterium sp. | reverse complement strand
GGCCTATTAATTATATTTAAATATTTAATTTACAGAAAAACTTTCACACTCTCGCTTTTACCTTTTTGTCTGGCGAAACAAATGTTATATTTTTATTTAATCTTAATATATAAATTGTTTCCTTCCTTCCATTCCAATGCCAATAACTGCCTTTATACACTTTTCCTTTAAGTGTAAGTGTCTTTCCATATCCTACATTGTATTTTTTTGCCCATGCTGTATTTTGACCAACAGTTGCTGTTAACATCAAAACCATACAAATAATTACGAGAATTTTATTACATTTCTTATACATAACTTTCCTCCTTTAAAAATGTTTCTATGTATATTTTACCACTATTAACATTTTTCTTTTTCACTAGTTATGTATAATTTATGTCTATTTATGATAAATAGGGCAAAAAATAAGACATTACCGACAACGTATTTCGTTATCTTATAATGTCTTATTTTTTACTATATTTTCTTATTCAATTCGGCTTTAAAAAATTCATTTCTATCTTCATACATTTCTTTTAAACCAGAATCTTTATAGTCTTCACTACTATACATTTTCTCCTATAAACTATATTCCACTATATATAACTTTTAATCTTTAAAACCTTTAAGGCTTTAAACTTCTTGTTATACACTTTCTTAGATACTTTTTTATTATTTACATAATATTTGCATTTTAATTTGCCACCTTTTTGCCAATCCTGGTAGATATAAAAAGCAGTGCTTCCGTATAATTTACCATTTTTTATTTTATATCCTGTCCATGTATCTGTTGATCCACCTGCGTATACAATTACTCTTTTTGACTTTTTATCGTATCTTAATTTGGAACTATTATTGCCTACTTCACCAAAATAATAATTGCTTTTAAACACTTTCACTTTTCTTTTTGAATATGTATATATTTTTGTAAGCATAGTACCATTTGATATAATCAAAAGTTCCTGAACACCATCTTTATCTATATCAAAATAAAGATATGATAAGTATTTATCACTTCTGTATTCTCTTTTTAATATTTTTTTGTATTCCGCTTTTGCTTTTGCATTGTTTGATTTTGCGTATACATTGTTTGGTATTGTAAATGGTTGAGCCACTCCAACTATCAATGCAAATATCATTAATAAACTTATAGTGATTTTTCTAACTTTTCTTATCATAATAAATTTCCTCCTTTATAATGTCTAGAGTTTATATGAATAAAACTCCATTTTTGTTTGCATAATATAAAAGAAAAATACCACTATTTTATTTTCACGACTAACATACCGATTCTTCCATTGATTATAAAATTCATAATCCATTAAAAATATCATGCCACGAACTTTAGTATTTTCCTTTCAAAATTATATATATTTTATCACTATTGTAGTTTATTTTTTATACTAATTATGTATATTTTTTGTCTATTTATGAACAAAAACATTGCCAACAACGTACTTCGTCATTCTGTAATGTCTTATTTATAAATCTTTACGCTGCTCCATACAATGTAGCCCTCTCTTTTGCAACATTAAAATAAAAGACTCTGCTTCAACATTTTGTCAAAACAAAGTCTTTTTTATCCATTTATTAAATTATGTTCTTTTCTATTTCAATCGTTGCCTTACTATTTCATATGCCAGTACACCTGCTGCCACCGAAGCATTCAATGAATCAATGTCTCCAAACATAGGAATTGAAGCAACAAAATCGCATTTTTCCTTTACAAGACGGCTAACACCTTTTCCTTCATTTCCTATTACAAGTCCAATGGCTCCCTTTAAATCAAGGTCATACATGGATGTTCCACCCATGTCGGCACATACAAACCACAGACCTTTTTCTTTTAACTCTTCAATAGTCTTTGAAATATTTGTCACCTTTGCTACCGGTGTATAATTGATTGCTCCGGCTGAAGCTTTTACTGCTGTTGCCGTAAGTCCTGCTGCTCTGTGCTTTGGAATAATCACACCATGAGCACCTGCAAGATTGGCAGTTCTTATAATTGCGCCTAAGTTGTATGGATCCTCAATATCATCAAGAATGACCACAAATGGTGATTCACCTTTCTCTTCTGCCTTCTTTAAAATATCATCTACTGTTGCATACTCATATGCAGCAATATAAGCGATAACTCCCTGATGCTTGCCTGTTTCAGACATTTGATCAAGTCGTTCTTTTTTTACATAATTTATCACTGTATCATGTTTCTTTGCCTCACGGATTACAGTATTCATTGAACCTTCTTTTAAATGTTCCTGTACAAAAATCTTGTCTACTGTCTTTCCCGCTCTAAAAGCTTCAATAACAGCATTTCTTCCTTCTATTACAAACTCTTCGTATCTCACTTCATTTATTCCTTTTCTTCCATTTCAAAACGTTTTAGCGCCAGCATAATTAAGTCCATCATGCGGTCTGATTTTCCTGACAGATAAAGCCAGCCCATCAGTGCCTCAAACCCTGTTGCCCTTCTGTATTCAGACATAGATGCATTTTTGGCTCTTGTAACTGCTTTTGCATTTCTTCCACGCTTGAAGATTTGTATCTCATCTTCTGTCAAATCATCCATTATTAAATGAATCATTTTTGCCTGAGTACCTGCTTTTACAAGACCTGATGCTGCTTTATGTATTTTGTTTACCTGTCTGTTGGCTTCATCTACAATGATTGTTCTAATAACAATCTCATAAATTCCATCACCAATATATGCAAGAGTTAAAGGAGAATAATCAGTTATGTTAATCTCCTCCAACTGCATTTTTTCTTTTATAATGTTAAATAAATCATTATTCAATATAGTCACCTTTGCCCATTTGATACACTCTTGAAATCACTATTTGTTTATTTCGTATGTTGTACCTTCTCTTGTATCTTTTAATACAATACCTTTTGCTGCAAGTTCATCTCTAATAGAATCTGCCGTGGCAAAATCTCTTTCTTTCTTTGCAGCGGCACGTTTTTCTATCATTCCCTGAATATAAGTTTCAAGCTCACCATCAACCTGTGTCTGCTGGCTGTTTGTAACTTCACCTGCTGTAAGATTAAGTGACAATACATAGTCGAAATCTTTGATAATGTATAGCTTTGTTGCATCATTTAAGTCTGATTTTAAAACATCATATACAAGTGTAATACCTGATGCTGTGTTAATATCATTTCCTACAACACTGATAAACTTTTCTTTATATTCCTTTGCAACATCCATATTTACTTCACCGGAAGCATCCAGTTTTGCAATACGGTTTCTTAACTTTTTGTATCCAGCTGCCACTGAGTCCATTACCTCATAACTAAATACCAATGGCTTTCTGTAATGTGACTGTAAGCAGAACATTCTATAAACAATAGGATCATATCCTTTTTCTTCCAACAGTGAAACTGTAAGAAAATCGCCTTTTGATTTGCTCATCTTTCCTGTCTGGTCATTTAAGTGGTGTACATGGAACCAGTAATTACACCATTTGTGACCAAGGTATGATTCACTTTGTGCAATCTCATTTGTATGATGTGGGAAAATATTGTCAATACCACCACAATGAATATCAAGATACTCTCCAAGATGTTTTAAACTAATGCATGAACATTCAATATGCCATCCCGGATATCCAACTCCCCATGGGCTGTCCCATTTTAGTTCCTGATTGTCAAACTTTGACTTTGTAAACCATAATACAAAGTCGGTTTTATTCTTTTTATTTTCATCAACATCTACATCATCTCTTACGCCCTCCATAAGTTCATCTTCATCATGTGATGTTAATGTGTAATATTCTTTTAACTTTGATGTATCAAAATATACATTCCCACCTGCAATATATGCATATCCTTTCTCAAGTAATGAAGAAATCATTTTGATAAATTCATCAATGCAGTTTGTAGCAGGTTCTACAACGTCAGGAGTCTTAATGTTCAACTTGTCACAATCTGAAAAGAATGCGTCTGTATAAAACTTTGCAATCTCCATAACTGTTTTATGCTCTCTTTTTGCGCCCTTTAACATCTTATCTTCGCCGGTATCTGCGTCGCTTGACAAATGTCCAACGTCTGTAATGTTCATTACACGCTTTACATTGTATCCTTCGTATCTTAATTCCTTTTCAAGAACATCTTCCATAATGTAGCTACGTAAGTTTCCAATGTGTGCAAAATGATAAACTGTAGGTCCACATGTATACATGCTTACCTTGTCTTCATAAACCGGTTTAAACTCTTCTTTTTTCTTTGTTAAAGTGTTGTAAATCTTCATTTTCTCTCCTTAAAACGTAGTATTATTTGTTTGCTTTTAATGCTTCTATCTCATCACTTAGTCTCTTAAGTTCATTTTGAACAGGATGAGGAATATGTATCTGGTCAAGGTCGTTGTGTTCTACAGGTACATTGTCCTGTTTTACAACAATGCCCGGAACTCCTACCACTGTACAGTTTGGTGGAACCTCCTCTAAAACAACAGAGCCTGCTGCCACTTTGCAGTTGTCTCCAATTGTAAATGAACCAAGAACCTTTGCTCCTGCACCAATCATAACATTGTTGCCAATGGTAGGATGCCTTTTTCCTTTTTCTTTTCCTGTACCACCAAGCGTTACTCCCTGATACAAAGTAACATTATCACCAATAATTGCAGTTTCTCCAATAACCACTCCGTGACCATGGTCAATAAAAAGTCCCTTTCCAATTTGAGCTGCAGGATGTATTTCTATTCCTGTCTTTCTTGCTGTTCTTTGTGAAATTTTTCTTGCTCTAAAAACCTTTCCTTTCAGAAAAAGTTTATGAGCTTTTCTATAATTGTAAATTGCCCAAAAGCTTGGGTACAATATTGCCTCGATATTTTTCTTTATGGCTGGATCCCTGTCTTTTATTACTTCAACTTCTTCTTTATAATACTTAAAAAATCCCATTTTGTTTCTCCCTTTTCAGGTGTTATTAACATTATATGCATTTCTCATGCATTATTTTAACCTTTAAATTAATTATTGTCATTTTATAGATAATCATTTATAAAAAAGCTGTTACTTTTACAGACTTCAGGGAAATTTGGAATACTCTTATATCCAAATATATGAGCTGTAAGTTCTCCTATTGTTACGTCAAAATCCACATTATCTGTTTTTTCTATCTTATCCAATTTAACACTTCCATGATGATATGTCATCTTAAAACAACCATTATTTTCATTAATTATAGGATCTGTAATTTTAATTGTTCTTTCCTTAAAATCCTTAAATGACAAAAATACAAGAGTTTTTCTGATATTGATAATTCTTGCCATTGCATATGGCTTTGTCACATCACTTTGCCAACTTAATGTATTCAGGCTATCATCTAACACTTCTTCAATGATTTCATCATCAACAATCACTCTATATCCTACAATAACTTTGTTTTCTATAAATATATCAATATCTCCACCTTCAACTTCAACTACTTCTTTTAACTTCTTGAAGTATTCAATGTCCTTTGCCAGAGAGATTGCATATTTGTTGTTTACTGTCTGCTGTGCAAAAATTGATAGTTTCACAAAATCTGAGTTTTCTGCTTTTCTTTTTATTACTGAATGGCTTGGATTTCTTCTATGTTCTTTTTCCATCATAAGTGGCTTGTCCATTACATATTCAAAACCGTATTTTTTATATATTTCACCGTTTTGTTCATTTGATGGAATAAGATACGTAAAACTATCCATGTTCACAAACATAGCCTTTATAACATCATCAAATATTTCTTTTGAATATCCCTTTTTTCTATATTTTTCAAGGGTGCCTACTGCATAAATATAAGTAATATTGGTCTTTATGTTTCCAACTACTGCAAGTTTTGCAATAAGATGTATGGCTGAAACTATTTTACCATCTTTTTCATTTACAACAATTTCATTTTCTGAAACTCTGTTGTTGTAATAATAATCTATATATTCTTTTGTATCTTCCAAAAAACATTCCTCATACAAAGGTCTGCTTTTTATTTTTTCTTTACCTTCAAGTAATCTTATCATAGTCACACTCTCTATTTCTAAATATTATGTTCTTTTTCTTTATTTATTATAATTTTGTTTTAAATAAATTTATATAAAAAAATAAAATATATCGATAAATTTTTAACTCATCTGTTTGTAAATAAATTTTTTTATTCTTTTAATGTATATCAGTCTATTTTTGAATAACTGTGTATTTTTCCACCATATAGATTGGGTTGTAAGATTCCTTAGACCTTCTAAGTCCCTCTATACCCATATCATCTTCTCTGTTTTCTTTTCCGGCATATGGAAAAACCTCTATTAAAAACTCACTGCATATATACTGATACAATCCTCTTATTTCAGGATTTGCTTTTTCCACAGGAAGATACACCATATCCTCCGGTTCATAATAATTGCCAATGCAAAAAGCTTCAAGTTTTCCATCAATATACACACCACCTATTTTAAAATCAAACACCTCTTCATGTTCAAGCAAAAATTTTATGCCTTTTGCTTCACTTTCAATAAACTCATGTTCTTCAGCATGTGATTTGGTATCTTTCCAGTTTTCAAGATACTGCAATATTTCTTCTGTATCCTGTTCTCCAAGAAGTTTGAACTGATATCTTCCTTCATATTCTCTTTTAAAATAGTTTAAGTTATTTTTCTTTTTGTGATACTTTTTCCCACTAAAAGTTCTTAACTTTTCAGCATCATATACATAATCAAAATATGTTCTGTCTGAAATTATTACATATTCATCTTCCGGCAAATCTAAGATTTCAAGTGCCTCTTTATCTACAAGGTACATGGTCATTTTTTTATTTAAAACCTGATTAAAATACTTTTGTGTTTCAAAGAAACATTCTTTTAAATGTTCATTGCTACAACAGGGTACTGAAGAATAATATTGATTATTCTCACTTTTTGCTACCCACATAAGTCCTGATTCATTTATAAAATACCATGTAGGATAACAATTCTCCCACAAAAATAAATCTACAATGTTACTGTCTGCCGTTTGAGGTCTTCTTAAATTGTAATATTTCTTTATGGTGTCATAATCTTTTATGTCAATTTCTTTTAACTGATATTCACTCATTTTCATTGCCTTCGTTAAATACAATCCTATATATGTTTAATTAAGTAAAACAATTGCCTGACTTGATATTCCTTTTCCTTCGCCTGTAAAACCAAGCCCTTCTTCTGTAGTTGCCTTTACACACACCTGATTTTTTTCTATTTCAAGTGCATTGGAAATATTTTCTACCATCTGTTCCCTGTAAGGTGCAAGTTTTGGTCTTTGACATATCACTGTTGCATCTATATTGCCAATAGTAAAATTGTTAGCTTTTAACAGTTGTCCAACATGTTTCAAAAGTTTAATACTTGATATTCCTTTATATTTGTCATCAGTATCAGGAAAATGCTTCCCAATGTCACCAAGTGCTGCTGCACCAAGTAATGCATCCATTATGGCATGGACTAATACATCTGCATCTGAATGGCCCAGCAGTCCAAGTTCATAAGGTATTGTCACTCCACCAAGTATTAAATTTCTGTCTTTTACTAATTTATGGACATCATATCCCATTCCAATTCTCATAGATTACTCCTAATTCTACTTATTTTCCCCATAACCAGAATATTATACCACATTTTGCGATAAATTCATTATATATATTGAAAAATAACAAAAACCCCTTAAGTAGATTGGTTTATTTACCTTCACTACAAAAGAGGAACTTGTTCTACTGTCGAATCTGTATAAAGTATTTTTAGACAATAAAAAAGTAGCGAGAGGGGGATTCGAACCCTCGACACCACGGGTATGAACCGTGTGCTCTAG
>URQO01000073.1 GCA_900550135.1 uncultured Eubacterium sp. | reverse complement strand
AGGCCTATTAATTATATTTAAATATTTAATTTACAGAAAAACTTTCACACTCTCGCATATTTTTGCTAATGCCTATTTTATTCCGTCATACAAAACATCCATAAATTCCTCATATGTTTGGGATTTAATAATGTTTTGCTGTAACTTGCTGTCGCTGATTATTTCAATAAAGATATCATACAGATGTTCAAAATCTTTTTGTTCTCCCTGTTTAATTACCAGCATAAATACAATTTGAATATCGTTGCTTTCATTCCATTGAATCGGATTGTCTAAAAGAGCAACAACAACTTTGGTATCAGTAGCACAAAGCTCCATAGGATGTGGAAGAGCAAAAACATCATTCATGTTTGTTTTGCCTATAGCTTCACGCTTGAGAACAGAGTCAATAAATCGTTCATCAACAATACCTTTGCTGTATGTTTTTTCATACATATGTCTTATTACTTCTTCTTTGGTAAAGTTGCCATCCAGTCTCATAAACAAATCCTTATCAAAGAAATGATCAAACATTTGAAGACGCTTGTGTAACATCTTTGATAAATGTCTGTTAATAGACTCCACATCTTTATTGTTCAGTGCAAAGTCAACCATAACAAATGGAAGAAGACTGTTATCAAGAGTAATAGTAGTGATAACAAAATCAATATCTTTTACATCTTCTTTTGTGTAGTTTGAATATTCATTATATGACAGACATTTTACAATGTTTATTTTGTCAGGAAATACTATATTAAGCCTTGTTTCCAGCATACGTGTAGTAGCCTGACCACTGCCACATACCAGCAATACATTTTTCTTCTTTTGTGATTTGTAGTAGCATCTTTCAATAGCAGCACCAATATAAATTGATACATAACCAACGTCATCTTCTTTTAGCACATATGGCTCAAAAACAAAAGTTTTGGCAATGGCTGTAAGAGTAATTTCGTATTCCAATGGATAGTTGGTTTTTATTGTTTCAAGCAATGGATTGTTGCTGTTTAAGTCATACAGCTTGCTTGTGAAAATTGATTTCAGATGTCTAAATAAATCAGCACATAATATTTCATCATTTCTTAAATCAAAATTAAAATCAGTATATATAACTTCAAGCATTCTGGTTATTGAATCACGTAATTTCTCATCATCAATATGTGTAATATCCAAATGAGTATTGGCTATTAGTTGTAAATACATATAGTTCTTTTCACTTTGAGAAAGAATAATGTCATATTTATTTTCAACTTCACCACATAGTCCATTGACCAACCCCATAATAGATGAATCAGGTGTTACATTGTACAGGTTAATGTAGTGGTTGCTCATAACACGCGTTGTCATTAACGCCAAATGAATAATAATATTTTTCATATTATAATCACTTGTTTTTACAAAATGTTTATCCAGCTGTGAAATGGTCATTTTTCTTAGCCAGTTCAAATCAATATTGTGAAAAATAGAACGTTCTTCCTTTGTAAAAGAAGTTACATATTCAGTAAAATTGCTGGAAAGCATATATTCTACATAAAGTTTCCTGATTCTGTCCTCTGAACCGATGATTTTAACACCGGCATTAGGTTTGGTAATATATTCCAAATCGTATTTTCCTACAATATTTTTAATTGTCTTAATATACTTATTCAAAGTATTTTTTGAAATAAAGATTTTCTCGGATAATTGATCCATTGACACATAATCATCTGAAGAAAGTAGTGCATTTAATATGTATTTAATGCGCTCTTCAGATGTATCAATATTTAATTTTTTGTCGTCATGATGTTCAAAACTTTCTAGAAAATCTGAATACTTTTCCTGGTTGGTTATTTCTATATAATAACCATAATTTCGCTTTAATTTAATGAAAGCTCCGCTGGCAGTTAAAGTGTCGTTAATCTCCTGAATATCGTTACGAATAGTTCGGTCCGTAATGTTTAGAAGAGACTGTAAACTGCTTACTGGAGTGTATTCATTTTTTCTAATATAATTGAACATCATGTTTAAACGTTTGTGTTGAAACATAAGTATTCTCCCCTATTAAAAATAATTAAATCCTTTTGTCAGTTCTTTAATTCACGCTTTATATCTACATATATTATAGAAGATTTGTGAAAAAAGAGCAAAGTCATATTTTTCCATTTAAAAACGGAAAAGTTGTACAAACATAGTATGAAATTTCCGTTTTTAAACGGAAATGGAAGTTTTTCGGTTGTATGAATTTCCGTTTTAAATTGGAAATCAGATGAATTGAAATGGAAAATAAAGTGCCGTATGATATAGCCATAGCAAGACAGAAAGACACAGCAACAGTGTCAGATGATCTATGAAAGGCAAATAAAAAGACTTTAATAGACATAGCGGAAAGGAAAGAAAATGATAAAAGAACAATATATATTTTTTGATGTGGATGCCAAATCAAAAGAAGAACTACTTGAGTTTGTAAGTGATAAAGCATTTGAAATGGGCATTACAGACAATAAAGAAGGTCTCTTGAAAGATTTCTTAAAAAGAGAAGAAGATTTTTCAACAGGACTTCAGGATGAATTTGCAATACCACATGCTAAGTCAGAATATGCAAAAGAAACGGCAGTATTTTTTGTAAAATGTAAAAATCCACTTGATTGGGAAACACTTGATGACACAAAAGTAAAATATGCATTTGCATTGATCGTTCCAAATGAAAAAGCAGGAAACGAACACTTAATTATGATTTCAAAATTGGCAACAAGTTTGTTGGAAGATGAATTTAAAGACACAGTTAAATCATCAACAGACAAGTCAATGTTAAAGGAATACATTTTAAAATTTATGAAGGAGGATAATTAATATGAAAATCGTTGGAATTTCAGCATGCCCGGCAGGACTTGCACACACACCTATGGCAGCTAAGGCTTTAGAAAAAGCAGGACAGGCATTAGGATACGATGTAAAAATGGAACAGCAGGGAAGCATGGGACAGGTAAACACAATTACTGATGAAGAAGCAAAAGCAGCAGATTTAGTTATCATTGCTTCAGACCAGAAAATCGTTGGAATGGAACGTTTCTCAGGTAAGAAAGTAATTCGTGTAGACATTAACATTTGTATTAAGGCACCGGAAGCCGTACTTAAAAAATGCGTAGCAGCAATTAGTAAATAAAAAATAATAACAAAGGAGATTTAAAAAATGAAACAGTTTTTAAAAGACGCTAAAGGTCATTTGATGACAGGTATTGGTTACATGCTCCCACTTATTATCGGAGCATCATTGGTAGTAGCAATACCAAAAATTATTGCATTATGTTTTGGTATTACTTCATTAGATCCATATGCAGACGGAACAGGAATCTGGCATATAATGAAGTTAATTGAAAATGTAGGTTGGACAGGTATTGGAATGGTTAATACAGTATTAGCCGGATTCATTGCTTACAGTATTGCGGACAAACCGGCAATCGGCGCAGGTTTAATAGGTGGTGCAGTTGCATCAAATACTTACGCAGGTTTCTTAGGTGCTGTAATAGCAGCTTTCATTGCAGGTTACTCAGTTAAATTTGCAAAGAAATACATTAAGTTACCACAGTCAATGGGTTCAGTAATGCCACTTGTTATTTGTCCATTAATAGCAACAGGTTTAGTAGCAATTATAATGGGTGTAGTATTGGCAACTCCACTTGCAGCAATTAATACATGGCTTGTAGACTGGATTAGTTCAATGTGTCAGAACCAGAGCTCACAGTTAGTTATGGCATTAGTTCTTGGAGCTATGATTGCCAGCGATATGGGTGGCCCAATCAACAAGTCAGCATGGATGGCAGGAAATGCATTAATGGCAGAAGGAATTTATCAGCCAAACGTATTTATCAATGCAGCAATCTGTATGCCACCACTTGCATACGCTATTGCAACAGTTATCAGAAAGAAGAGATTCTCAGCTGAATTTAGAGAAACAGGAAAATCAAACTGGGCTATGGGATTTGTAGGAATCACAGAAGGTGCCATTCCATTTACACTTGTAAAGCCACAGTTCTTAATTCCAATCAACATGTTTGGTGCAGCTATTGGTACAGCAGTAATCGCTCTTTTAGGTGGTAAAGGTGACATCCCTCCTGTAGGTGGAATCTACGGATTCGTTTCAGTAACAAACGGATGGGCTTACCTTATAGGTATCTTAGTAGGAGCATTAATCATTGCTTTACTTGCAACAGTAGTAGTTGACTTTAACAAAGGAAGCGAAGAAACATCTGAAGATGTTGATATAGATGAAATCGAATTATCTTTTGAAGATATTAAATAATAGATAATGCAGCAAGGGGTTATTTCACCTGATACTACACAGGTAAGTGATAACCTTATAAATAAAAAATAAATATCAACTATATAACTCATTAATTGGGCAGGGGCTAAGTTTTTTGCCTCTGCCTGTTTTGGTTAATAATAAAGTATTTGATATGAGGAAAGGAACGAAAATGAAAAGAAAAATACATGTTATTCCACATTCACATTGGGATAGAGAATGGTACTTTACAACATCAAGATCAAAAATATATCTAATGAAGGACTTGGGAGATGTACTTGATACATTGGAAAAAGATGAAGAATTTAAGTATTTTATGGTAGATGCCCAGGGTTCACTGTTAGATGATTATATTAAATGGAAACCGGAAGATAAAGAACGTATTGAAAATCTTGTAAAGGCAGGTCGTCTTATTATTGGACCTTGGTACACACAGACAGACCAGCTTGTTATTTCAGGTGAAAGTATTGTCAGAAATATGTATTACGGAATGAAAAGGTGCGAAAGTTTTGGTGGTTACATGAATGTGGGATATGTGCCTGATTCATTTGGACAGTCTGGAAATATGCCACAGATTTACAAGCAGTTTGGCATTGATGATACATTATTCTGGCGTGGTGTCAGTGATGATATGGTAGAACACACAGATTACAATTGGAAAGGTGATGATGGTAGTGTTGTATTTACAACACAGATTCCATTTGGATATTACATTGGTGGAAACATACCGGAAGAAGAACCTGACAGTGAAGAATTCTGGCAGAAAGAATGTTTTGAAAAAGCTGGTGGACGTAGTGCTACAAGACATATTTATTTTCCAAATGGATTTGATCAGGCACCAATTCGTACAAATCTTCCACAGCTTATAAAAGAAAGAAGCGAAAAAGATCCTGAAAATGAATATGTAATCAGCTGCATAGAAGATTACATTAAAGATGTAAAAAGCGAAAATCCACAGTTAGAGGAAGTACAGGGTGAACTTGTTATTGCAAAACATATGAGAATACACAAATCAATTTTCTCATCACGTTCAGATCTTAAAGTAATGAATACGCAGATTCAAAATTATGTAACAAACGTTATGGAACCACTTCTTGCCATTTCATATAGTATGGGTAATGAATATCCACATGAAGTTGTAGGAGAAATTTGGAAGTTATTGTTTGAAAATGCGGCTCATGATTCTGTTGGCTCATGTATTTCAGATACTGCAAATGAAGATGTGTACGTAAGATATAAACAGGCAAGAGACATTGCTGTAAATCTTGTTGAATTACATTCAAGATTAATTGCAACAAATGTTAGAAACAACGCTGACATGACATTTACATTAATCAATACTTTGCCACAGAAACGTGAAGATACAGTTCTTGTAAAAACATATGTACCTGATGGAAAGTTTGCAATTGTAGATGAAAAAGGAAAACATATAGATTATACAATTATAGAGTCAAGGGACTTAACAGACTATGTATTGTCACAGACTATAAAATTAAACCCTTCAAGAAAGTTCTATGTTCCACAGCAGGTTCTTGAAGTAACAATGGCAATTAAAAGTCAGGATGTTCCAGCTCTTGGATATGTTCAGTATACACTTGACACTGAAAATGACAGTCACAAGGAAATGGAAGAAAAGTCATTGCTTGAAAATGATTACTATGCCATTACAGTTGAAAAGGATGGCTCTCTTACAATTTTAGACAAAAAATGTAACAAGACATACAAAAATCAGGCTATTCTTGTTGAAAATGGTGATGATGGAGACAGCTTTAATTATTCTCCACCAAGAAAAGATTTGGAAGTATTTTCAAATGAATCAAAAAATACTGTTAAAGTATCAGGAAGTGATATTTACAATCAGGCAGTAATTCACTTTGACATGACAGTACCTGCAGACCTTGAAGAAAGAGCAGAGGGAAAAGTAAGCACTGTAATGCCTGTAGACATGACAGTTGCACTTAGAAAAGGTTCAAAAGTTATTGATTTTAACGTTAAGGTTGACAACAAAGGACTTTCTCATAGATTATGCGTTTTGTTTGACAGTGAAATTGCTTCTGCATTTAACTATGCAGACCAGCAGTTTGGTTTAATCAAGCGTCCAAACTATTATGAAAAAGAAATGAAACTTTATTTGGAATCAATGAACAATAAGACTGATAAAAAGGCAGGAATACAGGAACTTGCCAACTGGGTAAATGATCAGTCTACATGGCAGGAACCACCTATCAGTATTGAACCAACACAGTCATATGTTTCATTAACAGATGGAAATACAGGTATTGCAGTTATTCCACAGGGCGTACGTGAATACGAAGTGTTAGACGATAGTGTTATTAGATTAACATTATTTAGAACATATGGATTTATGGGAAAAGAAAATCTGATTTATCGTCCGGGACGTGCCAGCGGTGAAAGAATTATTGAAACACCTAATGCTCAGTTGTTGAAGCGAATGGAATTTAATTTTGGATTTACAACATATCAGGGAGATATTAATGATGCAAATATTGACACACTTGCAAAACAGTACAATACAAACATTGAAGTGTACACATATGCAGAATTTTTAAATGGCCGTTTGATTTTCTCCCAAAGAGAAATTGAAGGAAATAATGAAAGTGTTCACAGCCTGTTTGAAACACAGGGAAATCTTGTTGTATCAGCCATTAAGAAAGCAGAAGAAAATGATGGATATATCATTCGTTTGTTTAATGGAAAAGACCACAAGAATGTAAGTGATAACATTAAATTTAACTTTGACATACATGAAGCTTACTATACAAATCTTAAAGAGGAAAAAACAGAACCTATTAAGATTGAAAACAACACAATTTCAGTAAAGGAATTGTCACATTGTAAATTTGTGACAATATGGGTAAAGTAAATGAAATATGCAGTAGCGATAGATATTGGAGGCACAAATACAAGAGTTGCCTTAGTTGATGAAAAGTTAAACATTGTCAGTAGAAAGCAGTTTTCTACTGACAGTGAAAGTCCGGAAAATACATTAGAAGAAATAAGTGGTATCATAGCTTCTTTTGATAAGGATATAGTAGGTATTGGAATGTCATGTCCGGGGCCACTGGATTTAATAAATGGAAAGGTATTAACACCACCAAACCTTAATGGAAAGTGGCACAATCTTGAAATCTCAAAGGTTTTAAGTGAAAAGATAAACAAACCTGTATATCTGGACAACGATGCAAATCTTGCATGCCTTGCAGAAGCAGTTGTAGGTCAGGGAAAAGACAGTAACATCGTTCAGTATTTTACTGTTTCCACAGGACTTGGTGGAGGATTTGTAATTAACAAACAAATTTATCTTGGAGCACACGGATTTGCCAATGAAGTGGCAAACAGTATTATGATTCAGGACGGACCAAGTCATGGAAATATTTTACCGGGTGGCATAGAAGCTATCAGTAGTGGAACAGCTATCATTGAAAGAGCCAAAAAGGCAGGCATTGTGGCTGCCCATGCAGGAGTTGTAAACGACATGGCAAAGGCAGGCAATGAAGATGCTAAGAAAATCATGTATGATGCAAAAAACTATCTTGCAAACT
>URQO01000072.1 GCA_900550135.1 uncultured Eubacterium sp. | reverse complement strand
GTTATGATACACAAAATTTCAGAGTATATTAGTGAAGAGAGACTTGACAAGAGAATAAGAGAAATTGCAGCTGAAATCAGCAGAGATTATGCAAAAAAAGAAGTAAGACTTATTTGCATTTTAAAGGGTAGTGTGTTCTATACATGTGAGTTGGCAAAAAGATTAACAGTACCTGTTACACTTGATTTTATGAGTGTTTCAAGTTATGGCTCCGGAACAGAAAGTTCAGGAGATGTGAAGATTAAGAAAGATTTAGACGAAAGTATTGAGGGACTTGATGTTATTGTAGTTGAAGATATTATTGATTCAGGCAATACATTAAGCAGACTTATTCCATTATTAAAAGAGAGAAAACCAGCCAGCATTAAAGTGACAACACTGTTGGATAAACCTGACAGAAGAGAGGTTGACATGGATGTTGATTATGTTGGATTTGAGATAGAAGATAAGTTCGTGGTAGGTTACGGACTTGATTATGATCAAAGTTACAGAGATTTACCATATATTGGTATTGTGGAATTATAAAAAATATACAACATATCAGTATTTCATAATTATAAATTAAACACTGGTTATGAATTTAATATTGTGTAAAAATTACCGAATTTGTATTGGCTAGGAGGAAATTTTGAATAATAAAGCAAGAAGCAGATTTTCTAGAATATACATTATAGGCATTATCATTATTATGCTTGTATTGGCATATTCATATGCAAAAGACATGAACAGATCAGATTATGCATACAGTGATTTTCTGACAGATTTAAGCAGCAACAATGTGACTTCCCTTACAATAAAACAGAACAAGGAGGTTCCAACAGGACGACTTGTTATTGAATTAAAAGGCGGTCAGTCACAAAGCGTATATGTAACAGATGTTAACAAGGTTTTAGATGACATTAATACTATCAAAAAAGAAAACAAAAATATAAAAATTAAACCATATATACCGGATGTAAGCAGGGACAGTGTATTCCTTACAAGTATACTTCCTATGATATTACTTGGTGTAGTTGTGGTTGTTGTGTTAATGATGATGAATGCCAATGCCGGTGGTGGCGGTGGCAAAATGGCAAACTTTGGAAAAAGCCGTGCCAAAATGGTTATCGAAATTAAAAATATGGATTTCTCAAAGGTGGCAGGCCTTGAGGAAGAAAAAGAAGAATTGGAAGAAATAGTGGATTTCCTTAAAAATCCAAAGAAATATGTTTCCCTTGGAGCAAGAATACCTAAAGGTGTGTTACTTGATGGACCTCCGGGAACAGGTAAAACCTTGCTTGCAAAAGCTACAGCAGGTGAAGCAGGGGTACCATTCTTTACTATTTCAGGTTCAGACTTTGTGGAGATGTTTGTTGGTGTAGGTGCATCAAGAGTAAGAGATTTGTTTGCACAGGCAAAGAAAAATGCTCCATGTATTGTGTTTATTGATGAAATAGATGCAGTGGCAAGAAGAAGAGGAACAGGTATGGGTGGTGGTCATGATGAGCGTGAGCAGACACTTAACCAGATGTTAGTAGAAATGGACGGATTTGGTGTCAACGAAGGTATTATCGTTATGGCAGCAACAAACCGTGTAGATATTCTTGATCCTGCTATTTTGCGTCCGGGACGTTTTGACAGAAAGGTATTGGTTGGAAGACCTGATGTAAGAGGCAGAGAGGCAATCCTTCAGGTACATGCAAAGAATAAGCCTATAGCAGAAGATGTAAATCTTGAACATATTGCAAGAATTACAGCAGGATTTACAGGTGCTGATTTGGAAAATCTTTTAAATGAAGCAGCAATTATAGCAGCCAAGTCGGATAGACCTTATTTAAACCAGGACGATATTAATCAGGCAATGATTAAAGTCGGTATCGGTAAAGAAAAGAAAAGCAAGATTATTTCCGAAAAGGAAAAACGTATTACAGCCTATCACGAATCGGGTCATGCGATTTTATTCCATGTGTTACCTGATGTGGGACCGGTTCATACTATTTCTGTTATTCCTACAGGTGCAGGGGCAGCAGGTTATACAATGCCATTACCTGAAAAGGATGAAATGTTTATAACAAAGGGCAAGATGTTACAGGAAATCATGGTAAGTCTTGGCGGTAGAATTGCAGAGGAACTTATTTTAGATGATGTGACAACAGGTGCATCACAGGATATCAAACAGGCAACGGCCACAGCAAAAGCAATGGTTACAAAATATGGTTTTTCCGAAAAGCTTGGTCTTATCAATTACGATGATGACTCAGACGATGTATTTATAGGCAGGGATTTGGCTCATTCAAAAGGATATGGTGAGAGTACAGCATCAGCTATTGATGATGAAGTAAGAGGTATAGTGGAAGAATGCTATGAAAAGGCAAAAGTTATTATTATGGATCATATGTCACAACTTCATCAGTCAGCAGAGTTACTTATGGAAAAAGAAAAAATTGGTCAGGCAGAGTTTGAAGCTTTGTTTGATTAATACAAGAAGGTAAATATATGTATATAAATAATGATATTTTATTTCATGATGGTACAGAATATTTTTGTAAATGTAATGAAACAGATGGAGTATATAAAATCATATTAAGAGCAGATAAAGGCACTATTAATGGTGCCTTTGTGTGCGTTGATAAAAGTGAAATACCAATGTTGCCGGAAAGAGAAGATGGCAACTTTTCATACTATACAGCAAATGTTCCTTTTGAAAAGGATATTATTAGATACTATTTTAAAGCCACAACAAAAAATGGTGACATTTATTACAATATGCTTGGCATTACGGATACACCGGATAAAAACGGATATTTTGAGGTAACACCGGGATTTAAAACACCTGATTGGGCAAAAGGTGCAGTAATGTATCAGATTATGGTAGACAGATTTTGTAACGGTGACAAATCAAATGATGTAGTAGATGATGAGTACATTTATATAAATAAAGGTGTATTAGCAGTAAAGAACTGGAGTGAACCGCCTGCAGTTGATGGAACAAGACAGTTTTATGGTGGAGATTTGCAGGGTGTTATAGACAAGTTGGACTACCTTGAAAAATTGGGAGTTGAGGCAATTTATTTCAATCCAATTTTTGTGTCACCATCCAATCACAAATATGACACACAGGATTATGATTATGTAGATCCTCATTTTGGAAAAATTGTAAATGATGGTGGCAATGTTGTGGATCACAACAGTACAAACAATGACAATGCCACAAAATATAAAATCAGAACTACAGATTTAGAAAACTTAAAAGCAAGTAATGACTTGTTTATTCAATTGGTAGAAAAAGCCCATGCTCATGGCATTAAGATAATTATTGACGGAGTATTTAATCATTGTGGCTCTTTTAACAAATGGCTTGACAGAGAGGGCATTTATAAAGACAACGCAGACTATAGTGTTGGAGCTTATAGAACAAAAGAAAGCCCATACAATTCATACTTCAAGTTTTCTGGAGAAAATTGGCCCAACAACAATGAATATGAAGGTTGGTGGGGATTTGATACACTTCCAAAACTAAATTATGAAGGTAGCAAAAAACTGTGTGATTACATTATTGAAATTGGGAAAAAATGGGTTTCACAACCATACAATGTAGATGGCTGGAGACTTGACGTGGCAGCCGATTTGGGACATGGTCAGGAGTTTAACCATAGTTTTTGGAAACGTTTTAGAACAGAAATAAAGAAATCAAATCCAAATGCAATAATATTGGCAGAGCATTATGGAGATGCACATTCATGGCTTCAGGGAGACCAGTGGGATACTATTATGAACTATGATGCATTTATGGACCCGGTTACATGGTTTTTAACAGGAGTGGATAAACATTCTGACAATTCCAATCCACTTATGCGTGGCAATGGTCAGGTATTTCATGATACCATGAAATATCAAATGGCAAGAATGCAGAATCAATCCCTATTGGTGGCAATGAATGAGTTATCCAATCATGATCATTCAAGGTTTATGACACGAACAAACAAAATGGTAGGGCGTGTAGGTACGTCAGGAACAGACGCAGCATCTTCAAATATTAGTAAGGCTATATTTAAGCAGGGTGTAATAATGCAGATGACGTTGCCCGGAGCACCGACTATTTATTATGGTGATGAGGCAGGTGTGTGTGGCTGGACTGATCCTGACAACCGTAGAACTTATCCTTGGGGACATGAGGATTTGGAACTTTTGGAATTTTACAGGGAAGCAATTTGTTTACACAAGCAGAATCCTGTTTTAAGAAAAGGTTCCTATATTTCATTGATGGCAGGAGAAGATTTGGTGTGTTATGGAAGATTTAACGATAAAGATGCCGTTGTTACAGCAATTAATACATCAGAAGATGACAAGGAGATAAATATTCCGATAAACAAAATAACAGGAAAAAAATCTACACAGTGGGAAAGATTAATTGAAACAAACAATGATTTTTATAACTGTGGTAGAGTGACTTTTTATTCTGAAGATGGACATTTGTGCATTAATATCAAATCAGGCAGTGCGGTGGTATTTAGAAAAAATGATACATTGTAAGTTGTTGATAAGTGAATAGTTAAAAGAGTAAATATATTTTGAATAATGAAAAAATATATTTTCCAATATAAAAAGAGCATTTCAAACTAATGAAATGCTCTTTTTATATTGCATGTAAGTTATGTTTATGCAACTTTGTTTAATTCTTTCTTAGAAACTAATACAACACCGGCTGCTGTAATAAGTGCTACAAAAGGAAGTGTGTTGTCAACACCTGTCTTTGGTGATGTTGATGAGTCATTTCCATTGCCACCATTTATGTCACGTCCATCGCCACCATTTCCATTGCCGCCATCACCATCGTGTCCACGTCCATGGTCAGGTTTTACATGGCCGCTTGGACTCTTCTTTGCAAAAACTGTTGCTGTACTTGTTACTGTAAATGTTAAAACTAAAGTAGCTAATAAAACTAATAAACATCTCTTCATAATAATTTTACCTCCGTGGATATAAATCAATACTCTTTCTAATTATACCCTAATATGTAGAAAATGCAATCTTTTTCCAAATGAAAATATTTTTATAAGCTTATATGATGGCTTATAAGGGTGTTTTCAATGATATAAAGTTTAACATTTTATATTAATATTAGTCAATTTGTGTATAGAATAAATCTAATACAGTTTTAAACAAACTTTTCTTCTTTACTATATACTCAGCAAATTCATCTTTTGGATTGTCATAATACTTACCCTTAATATTGACCATGTTTAATCCGTTATAGTTGGTAGCAAGGGTTGATGCTAAGTATGTAAGTATAGGTGTAGAAATATTTGTTGTTGTATTGGATGAACTGTGATTATATAAGTCAACGGCTACACCTAAGTCTTTTTTGATGGCAGGAACAATTTGGTTTGCAAAAGAATTTATATACAATCTTTGACATGCCATACGTCTTGTATTGTCATCCAAAAGGCTTGTATCTCTATGTCTTACAAATTCTTCTGCCATATCACCTTTGATAGTTATTGTCTGACCTTTTGTAAAACTACCAAAAGTATATTCAGGTGTAAGGGTTACACCACCAATATCATCATTTAAAATCTTTATTGCATCCAAATCAATTGCATAATATCCATTAATTGGAACGTTGTATAACATACGTTCAACAGCAGTAACCTGATTTTCAGCACTAAGTGATTTGCCGTCACCATATGCATATGCCAAACATAACTGGGCTTTTGTGGTGTCGTAATAGTTGCCGTGTTCGTCGTATCGGCTGATGTCAGCCATAGAGTCACGGTTAAGGCTAAGAACTTTTATGTAACCTGTTTCAGTATTGTATGTAAACAAATATAAAGCATCGGCCTGACCGGCTGTACCGGGAGTTGCTTTATCCTTTAGTGAACGGTTGTCTATACCCATAAATAAAATGCTTGCAATCTTCTTATTAAATTGATATTTGTGACCTTTATAGTAAACAAATTCACCATTATTCTCGTAATCTACACCATCAGGAACATTGATATTAAGATTATCATAGTTAAGCATCGCATTTTTACCAATGTTTCTTAGAATAAAGAAAGCAGCAACAGTGCCTATAATAAGGCAAAGAATGAAAATCAGTATTCCAACCAGTATTTTCTTCTTTTTGCTCCATTTCTTCTTGGATTTGCCGGATGGCTTTTTGGACCTGTCCGATGAATGATGACGGGCAGAATGTCTGCTATTGTGATTGTCTGATGAATGTCTATGTTCTGATGAATGTCGGTGCTCGCTACTATGCTCTGATGAATGTTTGTGCTCGCTACTATGCTCTGATGAATGTTCGTGCTCGCTACAATGTTCTGATGAATGTTGGTGACTAGAGTGGTGATGGTTATGCTTTGCATATTTTTCCTCAATAACGTTCCAGTCCACTTCAAATCCCTGCTCTGAATCAGTGTCCTTAATTGCCTCATCAGGAATCAATTCAATATTGCTGTATAAATCGTCTTTTTTATTCTGTTTGCTCATTTTTTATAAGAACCCCCTGTACTAAATATCTTGTGTTTGCTGCACCACTGGTACAAGTGCTTAATGTTAACATATTACTGTTTTTGTCCAATTTGACTTTTCGTGTATTTTTTGTCATCGAATCAGGATTCAATGTATATTTCTGATATTTTTTTAATATATTTTTATTTCTAAAGTCAAATGAATTGAGAATGTGTCTGTCATCATATACGTAAGCTGAGTAAATTTTGTATGTCAGTTTATGATTTGGCATATATATGTAAATATACTTGTTCTTCTTAAAAAAATTAGGATCTTCAAAGGAATGAAGAGTCTTAAACATTGAACCATTATTCATGTTATGACCGTAAAGCACGGTAACCGGGTCTGAATAATCGGTGGCATTTTGAATCTCGCTGTATATGGCACCATATATGTCGTATTTCTTTTCAATGTTGTGAGTTAAATAAAAATCATCTTTTTCATCACCTGTAGATTGTACTACCGGATAATCTACCTTGGTGTTAGGAATGTATATCCATGAATAAATGTCGGAATTTTGTTTCTTTAGTTTTTTCCAATTAATGTTATGGTTTTCAGCTAACCCGGAAGTTGATTGTGTGGTAGAAGATTCTTTGGTAAATTGTTCTACGTCAACACTTTCTCCCTTATTATTAATGTAAAGTTTGTAACCGGCAATGAACATTACAATCAAAGCAACTATTAAAATAGCACTCCAAAAAACTTTTTTTCGATTCATAAAAAACTCCTTAAGAAAAATACTAACTTTAAGTATATTATTTATAACGGGGGATGTCAAAGAATTTATGATTTTGTGAAGGAAAGCCAGATGGCTTTCGGATTTGATTGTACTGGTTACGAGACGAAGGCAAAACGTGGGGCATTGACGAAGAGGGGAAAATCGATATTAAATAGGTATGAATATACTCCCAACAAAAATCTAAAAGTTTTGACTTTTACTGAAATGACAGATAATTGGTTGGATTTTGTAGTAGATTGCAGAAGAGGTATAGAGCATACCAGAATGGTGGATTTTAATGAATGAAATTATTGTCAAAAAAATAAAATTGTAATTGCACTTTTATAATAAGTATGGTATAAATGTATATTGTTGGAAGAAAAGAAAGCAGTTCGCAAACAAGCTTGATTCGATTATATAGAGTATAAGATAGCTTTCAATGCATTAGAAAGCAGTTCGCAAACAAAGTTTGCTCACTGTCATTTGCTTCGCAAATAACTTTTACATTTTATATAATCTCATCCAAGCAAGTTTGATTTAATTATATAAAATATAAAATTGCTTTCTAAGTTAGTATGGGCAGATTCCCGAGTGGCCAAAGGGGGCAGACTGTAAATCTGTTGGCACCGCCTTCGAA
>URQO01000071.1 GCA_900550135.1 uncultured Eubacterium sp. | reverse complement strand
GGCGACCACCGAGATCTACACTCTTTCCCTACACGACGCTCTTCCGATCTAAGTCCACACTTCTTAACACATTAACAGATGCAAGTGTACTAGAAGAGGACAAGTTGTTTGCAACTCTTGATCCAACAACAAGAAATTATAAACTGCCTGACGGACAGGAAGTTCTTTTAACAGATACAGTTGGATTTATCAGAAAGTTGCCGCATCACCTGATAGATGCATTTAGAAGTACATTGGAAGAGGCAAAATATTCTGACATTATTATCCATGTAGTTGATGCTTCAAATCCGGCCATGGACAAAAATATTCATGCAGTATATGAAACATTGGAAAATCTTCAGGTAAAAGAAAAAATTATAATTACAGTTTTTAACAAGCAGGACAAACTTGAAAATAAACCAATATTAAGAGACATGCGAGCTGACTATACAGTAAATGCAGCCATTAAAAAAGGTGTTGGATTAGATGAAATAAATAATGCAATAGAAGAAGTTTTAAAGTCTATGCGTGTTATGATTAACAAGGTATTTTCTTATGATAAGGCAGGAAATGTGGGACTTATTAGAAAATACGGCCAGTTGATTAGCGAAGAATATAAGGAAGATGGTATATATGTAAAAGCATATGTTCCGGTAAATCTTGTAAACAAACTTTAAATACATTAGAAATCTATTTGACATAGTGATTTTTCTATGGTATATTTTAGCGTAGTAAAGCACTAACACACGAAAATGTGAAAGCGCATGGCAAAAGCAAAAAGAAAATTGAAGGAGAATCATTATGAAGAAAAAAATTGCATTATTATTATCAGTAGCAATGGTAGCATCACTTTGTCTTGCAGGTTGTGGTAGCAAGAAAAAAGATGCAAGTGAAACAAAGGATGCAGCAAGCATGGTATATGCAGTAGAACAGGGATCAGCCGGAGAACAGGCTGCAAAGGATAATAAGTGGAACACAAATCCTGTTCAGTCACAGGCAAAGGCATTAATGGAAGTAAACTCAGGTACATCTGATGCAGCTATTATTGACTTACTAATGGCAGGTGCCATGATTGGTGAAGGAACAAGCTATCCTGATATGAAATATACAGACAAGTTAACAACAGAAGAATACGGTGTTGGTTGTAGAAAAGGTTCAGACCTTGCAGCATACATTAACAACTTCTTCAGTGAAATATATGCATCAGGCGAAATGAAAAAGACAGCAGATACATACAAAGTCAGTGATACATTAGTAGAACAGAAAAAAGCCGGTGAATATGTTGAAGGTGAAGATGTTAAGTACATCAAAAATAAAGGTACATTAGTTGTTGGCATTACAGAATTTGAACCAATGGATTACAAAGATAAAGATGGTAACTGGATCGGCTTTGATGCAGATTTGGCAAAGGCTCTTGCAAAGAAATTAGGAGTTAAAGTTAAGTTTGTTGTAATCAACTGGGATACAAAAACAATGGAACTTGATTCAAAGAAAATTGACGTTGTATGGAACGGTATGACATTGACAAATGAAGTTAAAAATTCTATGGAATGCACAAATGCATACTGCAATAATGCACAGGTAGTAGTTGTTAAGTCAAAATAACAGATTACAATTAATTAAAATATAACTATTAAGCAGAGAGTAATGAGCTACTCTCTGCTTTAATAGACTAAAAGGTTAAGGAGACATTTATATGTTTTTAAGCGTTACAGAAGAACTGTTAAGTGGTCTTGGAATATCAGTAGAAATATTTTTGCTCACATTACTGTTTTCATTACCACTTGGATTGATTATAGCTTTTGGCTCCATGAGCAGATTTAAACCACTAAAATATTTAGTAAATGTATTTGTGTGGATTATTCGTGGAACACCATTGATGCTTCAGATTATAATTATATTTTATGGTCCGGGACTGATGGGATATTATCTTTGGGACGGAGATGCATGGAGTAGAGTTGTGGCTACAGTTGTGGCATTTAGTATTAACTACGCATGTTATTTCTCTGTTATATTCAGAGGTGGAATCGAAGGTGTACCGGCAGGTCAAAGAGAAGCAGGAGAAGTTTTAGGAATGACTAAAACTCAGATTTTCTTTAAAATCACATTGCTTCAGATGGTAAAAAGAGTAGTGCCCCCAATGTCAAATGAAATTATTACATTGGTAAAAGATACATCATTGGCAAGAATCATTTCTGTACAGGAACTTACTGTAATGGGTGAAAACTTTATGAAATCTGAAGGTATTATCTGGCCATTGTTCTACACTGGTGTATTTTATTTAATATTTGTAGGAATCCTTACAATTTTATTTAACTACATAGAAAAGAAATTAGATTATTTTAAATAGGAGGTGCGAAGAAATGGCAGTATTGGAAGTAAAAAACATAGAAAAACATTTTGGTAGCACCGATGTTTTAAAAAACATAAGTTTCGAACTGGAACAAGGTCAGACATTAGCTATTATAGGTTCATCAGGTTCAGGAAAAACAACATTATTAAGATGTCTTAATTTCCTTGAAACTCCAAATAAGGGACAGATTCTTGTAAATGGCGAGTTGTTGTTTGATGCAGCACAAAGTAAAGGCAAGAGCGACAGGGAGTTAAGAGAAAAAAGACTTCATTTTGGAATGGTGTTCCAGTCATTCAATCTTTTTCCACAGTACACAGCACTTGAAAATGTAACTTTGGCTGAAAAACTGTTAGCCCAAAAGACAGAAGAGTTTTCAAAAAACAAAAAAGAAATTTTAGATAGAATAAACAAACATGGCATGGAATTACTTGATAAAATGGGACTGGCTGACAGAATGGATCACTACCCACATCAGTTATCAGGTGGACAACAACAGCGTGTGGCAATTGCAAGAGCACTGGCTCTTCAACCGGACATTCTCTGCTTTGATGAGCCGACATCAGCACTTGATCCTGAATTAACAGGTGAGGTGTTAAAGGTTATAAAAGGCCTTGCAGAGGAAAAGACAACAATGATTATTGTAACTCATGAAATGGAATTTGCCAGAGATGTTGCAGATACTGTAGTGTTTATGGATCAGGGTATCATAGTTGAACAGGGTAATGCCAAGGAAGTTATCAACAATCCAAAAGAAGAACGTACAAAACAGTTTTTGACACGTTACAGTCAGGGATAAACCAAAACGTATGAAATGGTTGGGTTGTATCGGGGTCGGTGATAGGTCGGACAGGATTGTGATAAAAATAGAATAGAAAATAGCTTAAAGGGACTAATAAGGTCCCTTTTTTAGTTCCTTTATCAAGTGGGTGGAAAGTCATTGTTTCATTTTTTATACAATTTTCAGCTTTTCCACCCCTTTAGGCTTGATAAATGATTGTTAGGGGTGGAAAATTAACTAGTTTTAAGTTTGAGATTGAGTTGAAGCTTCTGGATTTCCACCCTTTAGGCGTAATAAATGATTTTTAGGGGTGGAAAACCACCAAGTTTTAAATTTGAGATTGAGTTGAAGCTTCAGTTTTTCCACCCCCTTAGGCTTGATATGATAATTAAAGGGTGGGTTTGAAACTTTTGAAAAATTTTTTGTAAACAAATCTATGGGTATAGGTGAAGATATCTCAGAACAAGATATTGGCAATCCATTTTCATTTTTTGTTAAACAAAATGTTTGGAACTAATATTAAAACTATAACATCAGATATAATAAATTTAAAATACTACAGCGTTTAAAACTTTGCTATTTATTATTTAAAATAAAAATGCTATACTTTAACGTAGTTTAGTTTGCAAATAAAAATACTTAAATGTAGTTTAATCGAAAATTGAAAATGCTATATTTAATATAGTTTTAGAGCAAAGAAAAAAATCTATATTATATATAGTACAAAAAACTAAATAAAACGACAGGAGATAAAAAATGAGTTACGCAGATAAAGTATTTGTAGATATGTGCAGAGATATTTTAGATAATGGAACTGACACAAAAGGAGAAAAAGTAAGAGCAAAGTGGGATGATGGTTCATATGCTTACACTATCAAAAAGTTTGGTGTAATAAACAGATATGATTTGAAAAAGGAATTTCCAGCAATTACATTAAGACAGACAGGATTTAAAAACTGCATAGATGAATTACTTTGGATTTGGCAGAAAAAGTCAAACAATGTTAATGATTTAAGAAGCCACATTTGGGATTCCTGGGCTGACGAAACAGGTTCAATTGGAAAAGCTTATGGTTACCAAATGGGAGTAAAACATCACTATCCTGAAGGAAACATGGATCAGGTAGACAGAGTTTTATACGACTTAAAACATAATCCATACAGCAGAAGAATTATGACAAATATTTATGTACATCAGGATTTACATGAAATGAATTTGTATCCATGTGCATACAGCATGACATTTAATGTTACAAAAAATAAAGAAACGGGAAAACTTGTGTTAAACGGCATCCTTAATCAGAGATCACAGGACGTGTTGACAGCAAACAACTGGAATGTATGCCAATATGCTGCACTTCTTTATATGTTTGCTCAGGTAAATGATATGGAACCGGGCGAGTTTATACATGTTATTGCAGACGCACATATATATGACAAGCATGTAGAGTTAGTAGAAGAATTAATTAGCAGAGAACAACATCCGGCACCAAAGCTTTGGATAAATCCGGAGATTAAAAACTTCTATGATTTCACAGTAGATGACATTAAACTTGTAGACTACGAATATGGTCCACAAATTAAAATCCCTGTAGCAGTTTAATTTTTATCACAAAAAGAATTACTATAATGTATTTGTAGGAGTTAAAGACATTAATAGAAAGTGCTTATAACGGGGTCGGTCCATAAAGACAGCGTAGTCGGCTTTATAGGACTGCTACCAGCGTTTGGCAACGAGAGCGTGCTTTCGTTAATGCTTTAACGCCTACAAATAGAGAACGTACAATATTTGTGATAAAAATAGAATGAGAATAAAGGAAGGAGAGTTCTTCACGGAACGTAAATGATATGAATTTAATAGTAGCAGTAGATAAGAATTGGGCAATTGGTTATAAGAATGATTTACTTGTTAGTATTCCTGATGATATGAAATATTTTAGAGAACATACAACAGGAAAGGTTTGTATAATGGGAAAGAACACTTTGGAAAGTTTCCCGGGTGGAAGACCACTTAAAAACAGAGTAAACATTGTTATCGCACTTGAAAAAGATTATAAAGTGGAAGGAGCCACAGTTGTTTATTCAATTGAAGAGGCTTTAGAAGAAGCAAAGAAATATGATACAGAAGATGTATATGTAATTGGTGGTGGAAGTATTTACAAGCAGATGCTTCAGTACTGCGATACGGCGTACATCACATATGTAGACCACGAATACGCGGCAGATACATTTATACCAAATCTTGACCAGATGACTGATGAATGGCAGATGGTTGAGGAAGGTGAAGAAAATACTTACTTTGATTTGGAATATTATTTTAGAATATACAAAAGAATAAAATAAAAAATATTAAATATCAAAAGAACCATGGTTACTTTTATCATGGTTCTTTTTTTGTAGCAAAATAAATAGTAGAAAATTAGTAAAAAGCATAATTGCCATAGCTATGGAAATACCATTATTGACACCGCAATTTGCAAAGGCATATGCACATCAGTTTTGATATGACAAAATATTAAGCAAAAAAATGGAGATGAAAGTGCAACAAGTGTGTCAGAACAGGCAGGAAATCCATTTTATAGAAATAGAAAAATTGATTATGGCTGGAACGGCAGGATTTTCACATCTGAAAATCCAGAAGAATAGCATATTTAAAAAACAAAGTCCATACAATATATAGATTAAATATGTATGGTAAAAATATGCTTATAAAAATGCAGGTAGATTCAGGAGATGTTGGTGAACTGCAGGTAAATGTTGTGGACAGTAATAATGTGCCCATAAAGGATGCAAAGGTTATAATAAGACTTCCAAGACAGCCTCAGGATAACCAGCAAAATCAGGTTCAAACAGTAGAAGAATTGAATACAGACAGTTCAGGTCAGACACAGGTGGTGGATTTAAGTGCACCACCATTGTCATATAGTTTAGACGAAAACAATGATATACGACCGTATACCAACTATGATGTGGAAATTGATGCACCCGGATATGAAACAGAAAATATTGAAAATGTTGAAATTCTTCCGGAGTCACTGGCCATTCAAAATGTGAAAATGCAAAAGAGTCAGGGAGAGCAGGTGGAAAACATTAATATTCCACCACATACATTGTATTATGAATATCCTCCAAAGATTCCTGAGGACGAAATAAAGGATGTAAATGAGCCGGGAGAAATTGTACTGAGCAGAGTGGTAGTTCCTGAATATGTAGTTGTACACGATGGTGTTCCAAGCAGTAATGCAAGAGATTATTATGTTACTTATAAAGACTATATTAAAAATGTGGCATCATCAGAAATATACGCTACATGGCCCCAGGCAACATTAGAGGCAAATATATTGGCGATTATGTCATTTACACTAAACAGGGTGTATACTGAATGGTACAGAAATAAAGGATATGATTTTACAATTACATCTTCCACAGCTTATGATCAAAAATGGATAAATGGAAGAAATATATTTGAGTCAATTAGTCTGGTAGTAGATAATATATTTGATCAGTACCTTTCATTTCCGGATGTAAGGCAGCCTATTCTAACTCAGTATTGCGACGGACGCAGAGTTACCTGCCCAAACTGGCTGAGTCAATGGGGCTCATGCAATTTAGGAGAGCAGGGTTACTCCACACTTGAAATATTAAGAAATTATTATGGAAGTGAAATGTATATTAATACAGCAGAACAAATATCAGGCATTCCTGCATCATGGCCGGGATATAATTTGGATATTGGTTCCAGTGGACCAAAGGTACAGCAGATGCAACAGCAGCTTGATACCATAGCAGAAGTTTACACAGCAATACCAAGGGTGGAAGCTGATGGAATATTTGGAGAAGGAACTCAGGCTTCAGTAAAAGCTTTTCAGAAAATATTTGATTTGCCACAAACAGGTATTGTGGATTTTGCTACATGGTACAAAATATCCCAGATATATGTGGGAATAACAAGAATAGCAGAAGGAATACCAAGATAAGACTTTACATTAGGAAAGTTTTCTATTAAAATAGCAATAGAAAAATTTTAGGAGAGTATTATGAGTGAGAAAAAGAATGGAAATTCAAAAATACAGTTAATTATAGCAGTGTTGGTTTTGGTAGTTTCAGCTACCTCTTTGTTATATTTTTTTGCAACAGGGTCATTTTCTAAAAAAGATGGTACACAACTGACCAGTGATATTACAGGAGTAAAGATTTGTTTTGCAGATACACACATAAAGAAGTATCATACATCTATTGAACTTGGAGCAAAATCAGAGGAGTTGGAATGTGTATCAGGTGTTGGTGAACTTAAATCAATTGAGTTTGACAGTTTGAATTCTGAAATATTCACTGTAACAGGTACAGCTGAATCAAAGTGCAAATTAACAGGTGTAAAAGAGGGTACAGGTGTACTACAGTTAGCAGCAGTTGATGAAAATGGAAAAAAATACAAAGAAACTATGTTAGTATCTGTTTACCGTAAAGCTAATAAAGGGATAGAACTAAAAGTAAACGTTGATACAGACGTTTACAGAGGTGCACTTAACAATGGACTTTCAGGTCAGGATGAAGTAAAAGGAAGTCTTAAAAAAGGTACAACAGTCAAATTATTAGCAAAATGTAAGGATTACTATCTTGTAAAAACAACAGATGGTTCTACTTTTTCTGACAAGAAAGATAACGGATATATTCCTAAAAAATTTACAAAGTAAAATAAAGTACCGCAGTGTTTTTACAGTGTGGTACTTTTTCTATAATACAGCAAAAAATAATCAATGTTTATTTGCCAAATATATTGAAAGAAATGTCGATTTTTGATATAATTCTTTAAGTTTAGGCAAAAATACAAAGACAAAAGAAAGGAAAAACATTTATGAACGCATTTCTTATCTTAGAAGACGGTACAGTCTTTAAAGGAAAATCAATTGGTAGCACAAGAGAAGTTATCAGTGAAGTTGTATTTAACACATCTATGTGGGGATATTTAGAAGTACTTACTGATCCTTCATATGCAGGACAGGCAGTATGTATGACATACCCACTTCAGGGAAATTATGGTATATGTCATGAGGATATGGAGTCAATAAGACCTTGGCCTGATGCATATATTGTCAACGAACTTAGCCGTATGCCAAGCAACTTTAGATGCGATGATACTATACAGCACTTTTTAGAGGAAAATGATATTCCGGGTATTT
>URQO01000070.1 GCA_900550135.1 uncultured Eubacterium sp. | reverse complement strand
TCTATTCCGTTGGGTGGAAGAAAAGCAAATAAAGAAGGATAAAATATTTTAATTTACTACTGTTGGAAGTTTTCTTCCTGACCATACAGATTCTGAAAAAATGATTGTAGACAAAATTTTAATAAAACAGCTTTTGGAATCTTTAACAAAGGAAGAAGAAAAAGTAATAGTATTAAGATATTTTAAAAACAAAACTCAACAGGAGATAGCTGAAATAATGGGACTTACCCAGGTTAAGGTGTCAAGGCTTGAAAAAAAAATACTGGAAAAATTAAAAAAGCAGATATAAAAATGTTGTAAAAGATAAATATAAAAATAAAAAACAAATATAAAAAATATTGTAAAAGATAAATATAAAAATAAAAAACAAATATTAAAAATATTGTAAAAGATAAAAATATATATAAACAAATATAAAAAATGTAATAATATATATTATTTTGGAAATAATGAAAATATTGTTAGATAAATAAAAAAGAGGTGCATTATGAAAATTTTTAAAGTTGTAGTAGTCCTATTAATTATTACTGCAGTTGTATTTGCAGGATTTGCGGTTTGCTCAAAGGTCAAGGAAAACGAAAAGAAAGAAGTGGCAGTATTAATATAGGGTGAAATATGAGTGATACATTATATATAAAATTAGAACAATGTGCAGAGGTCACAAATGACTACGTAACAATCAAGGATGTGGCAAAACTGGAATGTAAAAACAAAAATATTGTAGACAAATTAAATTCCATAAAGTTGTTAAATGATGATTCTAATGGAAAAAAGAGATACATTGTTTCTATTATGAAAATATTTGAAATAGTAGACAAAGAGTTTCAAAATGTAGACGCGCAAAGTGTTGGCGAGACCGACTGTATTGTGGAATTTAAAAAGGCAAACAGTCAGGGAAGATTATCCGAAATCATAAAGGTCATTGTGATTTGTGTAATTTTGTTTTTCGGAGCCGGATTTTCCATTATGTCTTTTAACAATGATATTTCCATAGGTGGTATGTTTGAAAAAATATGCAAATTATTTACCGGAAACAAAAATATGGGAAAAGAAATACTGGAAGTAGGATATGCCTTAGGCCTTGGAGTTGGAATTATTGTATTCTACAACCATTTTGGACCTAAAAAACTATCAAAAGATCCAACACCAATAGAGGTGGAAATGAGAAAGTATGAAACAGATATTAATAAGGCATTGATTGACGGGCATAACAGACAGAATGGAAAGTTGGATGTTAAATGATAATTGTTAAATATATTATGATATTTTTTATTGCCTTTGGTGGAGGCGCTGTAATATCAGGTGCTGTGTTTGCAATTATTTCTTCAACGGGAGTGGTTACAAGAATGGCAGACAAAACCCATACTGCAGCATTTATAAAAAGTTACGAAACAGCAATTGTTCTTGGAGGAATATGGTGGAACAGTTTCTGGATTTTTTCGTTAAATATTCCAATGCCTATGAATGTAGCACAGGGGTTACAGATGATTATGGGATTTTGTCAGGGAGTATTTGTAGGATGTATTGCAATATCTTTAGCAGAGGCCTTAAATGCAACAGCTATTTTTTCACGAAGAGCTAAATTAAAGAATGGACTAAGTTTTATTATCTTAAGCGTAGCTCTTGGTAAAGTCATTGCAACTCTTATACAATTTGCAAATAACTGGGTTAAAAATTAAGGAATGAAAAAGCAAATAACCTGGTAAAAAAAATAGGTATGAAAAGCAAAAAATCGGTAAAAAGGGGTATGAAAAATGGAAAGTGAAGAAAAGAAAAAACAATATAACGAGTATGTGGAAAGGGTAACTCCAAACAACAATATTGTAAAGGATATGTGGAATGCATTTTGGATTGGTGGAAGTATATGTCTTATGGGGCAGATATGGAGTGAAATATTTTTATACTTTGGTGCGTCAAAGGATGATGCAGCAGCTTTTACCACTCTTATTTTAATACTTGAAAGTGTCATTTTAACAGGATTTGGAGTTTATCCTAAAATTGCTAAAGTTGGAGGTGCAGGTTGTCTTGTACCAATTACCGGATTTGCCAATGGAGTTGTGTCTCCTGCAATTGAGTTTAAAACTGAAGGTCAGATATTTGGTGTGGGAGCAAAGATTTTTACCATTGCAGGACCTGTAATTTTGTATGGAATATTTAGCAGCTGGCTTGCAGGAGTTATTTATTTAATACTTAAATATATGAATATAGTATAAATTTAAAAAATAATTTAACAATATGATGGTTGCCAATTGAAATGCTTTTATGTATTATAAAAACAGATTTATAAATACAATATATGGAGAAAAAAGAAATGGAACTATCAAATGAAAAAAGTAAGTACTTAAATTTGCTTGCTGAGAAATATCCTACAAGACAGCATGTTTCAAGGGAAATTATTAACTTAAAAGCCATTCTTAATTTGCCAAAAGGAACGGAACACTTTATGAGTGATATACATGGCGAATATGAGGCTTTTAACCATATTTTAAACAATTGTTCAGGAGTTATTAAGGAAAAGGTTGAAATGGTTTTTGCCGGTTCAATGTCAGAAAAAGAAAGACAGGATCTTTGTACATTGATATATTATCCTGAAGAAAAATTAAAATTACTTAAAAAGGAGAATATTTTAGGACCTGATTGGTACCGCATGACTCTTAAAAATTTAATTGAACTTGCAAGATTTTTGTCATCAAAATATACACGGTCAAAAGTGAGAAAAGCCATGCCGGAAGAGTTTTCCTACATTATTGACGAGTTGTTACACGCACAACCTGATGAGGACAATAATCAGTTACGATACCATGAAAAGATTCTTGAAACTATTATTGGAATAGACAGTGCTGAAGATTTTATAAAAGAACTGACGTCACTTATTAAAAGATTGGCTGTGGATCATTTGCACATCGTTGGTGACATTTTTGACAGAGGAGAGAGAGCTGACGAAATTATGGACATGCTTATGTCATACCATTCTTTAGATATTGAGTGGGGCAATCATGACATATTGTGGATGGGAGCAGCAGCAGGCAGTGAGGCATGTATAGCCAATGTTGTTAGAAATAATCTAAAGTATCAGAACATGTCCATTCTTGAAAATGGATATGGAATAAGTTTGAGAAGATTATTGCTTTTTGCACAGGAAAAATATCCACAGATGGATGTACACAATGCAGTTTATTATGCTATTACAGTTATTTTACTAAAACTTGAAGGACAGATTATTAAAAGACACCCTGAGTACAAAATGGATGACAGATTGCTACTTCATAAGATTAATATGGAAGATGGAACGATAACTATTGAAGGGGCAACATATCCTATTGATACATCTTTGTTTGGCTCATTGGATAAGGATAACCCTTATGAACTATCACCTGGAGAAGTTCATGTTATGAATAGTTTGAAATATTCTTTTGCAAATAGTTCAAGGTTAAAAAAACATGTTGGATTTTTGTATTCAAAAGGTGCCATATACATATGTTGTAACAACAACCTGTTATTCCATGGCTGTATTCCTTTAGACAAAGATGGCAATTTTGAAGTTGTGGAGTTTGATGACAATTTGTATAAAGGAAAGTCTCTGCTGGATTATGCAGACAAAATTGCAAGAAGAGCATATTACGGCGAACCAAATCAGAACAATCTTGATTTTATGTGGTACCTTTGGGGTGGAAAAAAATCTCCTCTTTGTGGTAGAAACATCAAAACATTTGAAAGAGCATTTATAGATGATGAAACTGCAAGTGTGGAAGAAAAAGACCCATACTATCATTATTATCTTGAAGAGAAAATTGCAACAATGATACTTAGAGAATTTAAATTGTACTCAGACATTTCTCATATTATCAACGGTCATACTCCAATTAAAGTAGGAAAAGGTGAAACACCTATAAGAGCCGGTGGAAAAGTTATTGTAATTGATGGTGGATTTTGCAAAGCGTATCAGAAAACAACAGGTATAGCAGGATATACATTGATATACAATTCTCATGGCATGCGCATAAAGGCACATCAGCCTTTTGAAAGTGTAGAAAAGGTTCTTATTGAAAACAAAGACATAGAATCAAGTTCAGATTCTTTTGAAACTGAGCCATTTAGAGTAATGGTAGAAAACACAGACGTAGGAAAGGTTCTTGCAGACAACATAAAAGATTTAGAAGAACTACTGTACGCCTACAGAGAAGGAATTATAATGGAGAAAAATTATTAATAAGTAATTTTTATTGCAAATCATGAAGCGAAAGTATAAACGAAGAACTTTCAATAAAAATAACGATAACATACAAAAATTCCGAAAATAAAATAGAACATACAATTAATAAAAAGACCCGGGCAAAATACAATTGTAATCATTGAAGTGTGGGAATAAACTTGGAGAAAGTGCTTCTAACGCGGTCGGTTCATTAAGGCAGCGTAGCTGGCTTGATAGAACCGCTACCAGCGTTTGGCAGCGGGAGCGTACTTTCGACAAGTTATTACCATACGAAAATGTGTAACAAAGTATTTCGCCCGGGTCTTTTATTTTGCTGTGTATGTTCCAATTATTTTTCGCAGCACTTTTAGATTGATTCGAATTCGTCTATGATTTCCTGTTCAGGTGCTTTTGTAAGCAAACTTACTACTATTATAAAGAGTGAAGCTACAATAAAAGCAGGAAGTAATTCGTATACATCCCATGCGCCACCAAGTGGTCTTACAACAAATTTCCATACAAATACCATAATACCACCGGCTGCCATACCTGAAATAGCACCATATTTATTTGAACGCTTCCAGAATAATGCAAATAACATAACAGGTCCAAATGTTGCCCCGAATCCTGCCCATGCAAATGAAACAATCTGGAATACAGAACTGTTTGGATTTGAAGCAAGGAATACGGCAATAATGGCAATTATAATAACTGAACATCTTGCAACAATAACTTTAACCTTTTCTGATAATTTAATTCCAAACACGCCGTCCATAAGGTTCTCAGTAACAGAAGATGAAGCTGCCAGCAACTGTGAATCTGATGTTGACATTGTTGATGCTAAAATTCCGGCCAAAATAACACCGGCAATAATAGCAAATAAAATACCATGTGTACTAAGAACGTGTGCAATCTGTACAATAATTGTTTCAGAATCTTTAAGATATGGAATAACACCTTCTGTTGACATTGCATATCCCATAACACCAATGAAAATTGCAACAGCCATGGCAATTACAACCCATATACTTGCAATACGTCTTGATAATTTAATTTTGTTTTCATCTTCAATAGCCATAAAACGAAGAAGAATATGTGGCATACCAAAATATCCAAGTCCCCATGCAATTGTTGAAACAATACTGATGGGACTGTAAGAAACAGCCTTTGAGGTTGTAGCATCAAATGTTGAGACTACATCAATAAAACCAGGTAAATCCTTAACATTTGCAATTACCTGCTCCATGCCACCTACTGAATAAACTCCGTAACCAACTACAATAATAAGGGCAATTGACATTACAATACTCTGAATGAAGTCAGTAGTGCTGGCCGCCAAAAATCCACCTAATGTAGTATAAGCAACAATGATAATCGCACTAATAATCATTGCTGTCATATAATTCATACCAAATAATGTGCTAAACAATTTTCCACAGGCTGCAAATCCTGATGCAGTATATGGAACAAAGAAAATAATAATCATAAGTGCTGATATACATTTCAGCGCCTTTTTGTCTCTATATCTATTTGCAAAAAAATCAGGAACTGTGATTGAATCACCACATACAACCGAGTATTTTCTAAGTCTTTTTGCAACTATTAACCAGTTTAAATATGTACCAATGGCAAGTCCTGCAGCTGTCCAAAATGCATCACATATACCGGTAAGATATGCAACTCCCGGAAGCCCCATAAGAAGCCAACTACTCATGTCTGAAGCTTCAGCACTCATAGCAGTAACAAAAGGTCCAAGCTTTCGTCCACCTAAATAAAAGTCATCTGTGTTGCTGTTTTTCTTTGAATAATATGCACCGATAGCAATCATTGCAACCATATATATAATGATAGCAATCAAAATACCTATTTCTGATGTCGTCATAATTTTCTCCTTCTATTAAAAAAATAATATCTTCTATATTTTATATAAAAAAAACGATTTAATCAAGCAAAACGTAAAAGTTTTAAAGTATAAAAGGATATACATACCTATAAAATAAGTATAATTTTTAAACAAAAGGATAAAATAATAAACAGAAAAAAGGCATTGAAATAGAAAATTGAGAAAGTAGTGTTGAAAAAAATAAGAAAATAATAACAGGGCTAAATTAATAGAGGGCAGTAAAAAGGAGGAAAATATTATGGGAAGAATGGTTGGAAGACAAAGCTTAGCATTTGATAATCCACCCTATATTATTGAAGGAGCATCTGTAGTAGGAAAAAAAGAAGGTGAAGGACCTCTTGGAAAATTATTTGACATAGTAAAAGAAGATCCAATGATGGAGCAGGATTCATGGGAAGAAGCAGAAAGTCTTTTACAAAAAGAAGCCATTAGCAAAGTATTATTAAAATCAAACTTAAACAAAGAAGACATCAGATATATTTTTGCGGGGGATTTGTTGGGACAACTTATAGCCAGTACGTTTGGTATATTGGAATATGAAATCCCTTTTTTCGGATTATATGGAGCATGCTCAACAATTGGGGAGGCTTTAAGCATAGGAGCAATAACTGTAGAGGCTAACAATGCTGAAAATGTTTTAGCTCTTGCATCAAGTCATTTTGCAAGTGCTGAAAGACAATTCAGATTTCCTCTTGCATATGGAAATCAAAGACCATATGCTGCTACATGGACAGTAACGGGAGCAGGGGCTGTTATTATAGGAAAAAATAAAAGCTTTGCAAAAATCACAGGAATTACTACCGGAAAAATTGTTGATTTTGGAGTAAAGGATGCTCAAAATATGGGTGCATGCATGGCACCTGCAGCAGCTGATGTTATATATACTCATTTTAAAGACTTCAATACAAAGCCTGAAGATTATGACAAAATTATTACTGGAGATTTAGGAATTGTTGGAAAGACAATTTTAAATGATTTGCTAAGAGATAAAGGATATGATATTTCGACAAAACACATGGATTGTGGAATAGAAATGTTTGATGATTCCACTCAGGATACACATGCAGGTGGCAGTGGCTGTGGCTGCGCAGCTACAGTTCTTACATCTTATGTGTTTAGGCAACTAAAAAAAGGAGCATGGAAAAAAATACTGTTTATACCAACAGGTGCACTTATGTCTACTGTTAGTTTTAATGAAGGAAACAGTGTGCCGGGTATTGCTCATTTGGTACAAATAGAAGCCGATTAATTTCTTCTTGATTAAAATGAATTTTAAAAACAATTAACTTATGACAATTAAAACAGAATTAATTATAAGCAGATTATAATAATAAAAATCAGAATAAATTTTGCCAGTATAAATATAAATATAAACTAAAAAAGTGGAGGAACTATGATATTTCTTAAAAGTTTTTTGATAGGTGGATTGATTTGTATGGTAGTACAAATCTTTATTAATAAAACAAAACTGACACCGGGACGACTAATGGTAAGCCTTGTATGTATAGGAGTAGTTCTTGGAGCAGTTGGTATATATGAGCCATTTTCAAAATGGGCAGGATGTGGAGCAACCGTTCCTCTTCTTGGATTCGGAAATAATCTTTGGAAAGGAATGAAAGAAGCAATTGAAGAATCAGGATTTTTGGGATTATTTAAAGGTGGTTTTACATCTAGTGCAGTAGGAATTTCGGGGGCAATAATATTTGGATATTTAGCATCACTTATTTTTAAACCAAAAATGAAATAACAAATAGGTATAAAAAAATGTTGATTCTTGTAATAATTATGCACACGATTAATAAAATAAAGTAAAAACGCCCGGTACCTTATTATATTAAGTTAGACGCACACAAAGGTTGATAAAATAAGGAATTTAATATATAATTTCTTTAGTGTGTTAAAGTATAAAAACATATGCACACAAGATTAAGAAAAATATATTAAGGAGGGCTACAAAATGTCATATGTAGACGAAGTGTTAGCAAAAGTTCACGAAAAGAACGCTAGCGAACCAGAATTTTTACAGGCAGTTGATGAAGTATTAGGATCACTTAGACCTGTAATCGAAAAGAACGAGGAAAAATTTAAAAAGGAAGCTTTACTTGAAAGAATCTGCGAGCCAGAAAGACAGTTCAAGTTCAGAGTTCCTTGGGTAGACGACAATGGTCAGGTACAGATCGGAAGAGCGTCGTGTAGGGAAAGAGTGTAGATCTCGGTGGT
>URQO01000069.1 GCA_900550135.1 uncultured Eubacterium sp. | reverse complement strand
GTTTCACAAACCTTTACAAATTCAGCAAATGCTTCTGGGAATTCCTGTTCCATCTGAGCGATTGGCATTGGTGTTCTAACACCGGCAACAACGTCTTCACCCTGAGCGTTCTTTAAGAACTCACCCATAAGCTTCTTTTCACCAGTTGCTGGATCTCTTGTAAATGCAACACCTGTACCACAATCATCACCCATGTTACCAAATGCCATTGACTGTACGTTAACAGCTGTACCCCATGAATAAGGGATATCGTTGTCACGACGGTAAACGTTAGCACGTGGGTTGTCCCATGAACGGAATACGGCTTTAACAGCACCCATTAACTGTTCCTTAGGATCATCTGGGAAGTCTTCACCGATTTTTTCTTTATATTCTGCCTTAAACTGACCAGCTAATTCCTTTAAGTCGTCAGCTGTAAGTTCAACGTCCTGTTTAACTCCTCTGTCAGCCTTCATCTTGTCGATAAGTTCTTCGAAGTATTTCTTACCAACTTCCATAACTACGTCTGAATACATCTGGATGAATCTTCTGTAGCAGTCCCAAGCCCAACGAGCATTTCCTGACTTCTTAGCAATAGTGTTTACTACTGTCTCGTTAAGACCAAGGTTAAGAATTGTATCCATCATACCAGGCATTGAAGCTCTAGCTCCTGAACGAACAGAAACAAGTAATGGATTTTCTTCATCACCGAATTTCTTTCCTGTGATTTCTTCCATCTTTACGATGTACTCGTTAATCTGTCCCTGAATTTCATCATTGATTTCTCTGCCGTCCTCATAGTACTGAGTACAAGCTTCTGTTGTAATTGTGAATCCCTGAGGTACTGGAAGTCCTAAACTTGTCATTTCTGCAAGGTTAGCACCTTTACCACCAAGGAGCTCACGCATGTTAGCATTACCTTCGCTAAAAAGGTATACCCATTTGTTTGCCATGTTTTTTTCCTCCTAATTAATTAGTATTTTATGTCATGAGCTATAGAATGGCCATCTTTGATAGCTCAAACACTCTCATATTGATACGAAAATGCCCTTTTTATTACAATGTAAACATTATAAAACGCACGGAAAAAGGGCGCAAACGCACCTATAGTGCAATTATAACATACGCACCCTTTTAGTCAATAATAAGTTCAACATTTTTCCAACTAATTCCAAAAAATGTCTTATTATTTTTGTCTTTGATCAACAATAAATGTTGTAATTGAATGTGGAGGTACCACCGTATTCATTCCTTTTCCATCTACTGCCAACGCTATTCTGTTTCTTTTGCTTAACTCATTTTGCACAACTACTATAATCTGTCCATCAGGATTTTTGTATGCAACAGAGTAAATGCCCTTATCTGAGTCATTTATCATGTTATGACCATATGTTTCATAGTGTTTCCTGTAAATGATTTTATATGTTTTTATGAGTATTATTTAATTATTAATAACAAATTTATAACTTTGTTTTTCCCTAAACTAAATTCCATAAACTCACATTGTTATATAATAAAAAAGTTGTATCGGTACCTGATGTGATTCCCTTAAGCTGTTTTTGTTTCTTTGCTCTATCTACTTAATTGGAATCGTATTATTTACCAATACAACTTCTTTATTATATTATATTCGTACAAAAAATGTCTTAAACACAATAAGACCTATCATGCCATACTATTTTTATACCTAATTAGAATTCCATCTTCTTTTCAAAGTATTCTTTTAAGTCTTCGATTTTGATTCTTTCCTGTTCCATTGTGTCACGGTCACGAACTGTAACTGCTCCATCTTCTTCTGAATCAAAGTCGTATGTTACACAGAATGGAGTTCCGATTTCGTCCTGACGACGATATCTCTTGCCGATTGCTCCTCTATCATCATATTCGCAGTTGTAATACTTGCTAAGTTCAGCAAACACCTTTTCTGCACCTTCATTTAACTTCTTTGATAATGGAAGTACACCAATCTTAACAGGTGCAATTGCAGGATGGAAATGAAGCACTGTACGTGTGTCAGGCTTTTCAGGTGTTCCAATCTCTTCTTCGTCATATGCAGCGCAAAGGAATGCAAGTGTAACTCTGTCTGCACCAAGTGATGGCTCAATAACATATGGTACATATCTTTCATGTTTTTCATCATCAAAGTATGTTAAATCTTCTTTTGAAGTTTCCTGATGTCTTGATAAATCGTAATCAGTTCTATCAGCAATACCCCAAAGTTCGCCCCATCCAAATGGGAATAAAAACTCGATATCTGTTGTTGCCTTTGAGTAGAATGATAATTCTTCTTTTTCGTGGTCTCTTAATCTCATTTCATCTTCTCTGATGCCAAGGTTAAGTAACCAGTCACGACAGAAGCCTCTCCAATATTCAAACCATTCTAAGTCTGTATCTGGTTCACAGAAGAATTCAAGTTCCATCTGCTCAAATTCTCTTGTTCTAAATGTAAAGTTTCCAGGTGTAATTTCATTTCTAAATGACTTACCAATCTGACCAATACCAAATGGGATTTTCTTTCTTGAAGTTCTCTGAACATTCTTAAAGTTTACAAAAATACCCTGTGCTGTTTCAGGTCTTAAGTAAACAGTGTTCTTTGCATCTTCTGTTACGCCCTGGAAGGTTTTAAACATAAGGTTAAATTCTCTAATATCTGTAAAGTTATGCTTTCCACAAGATGGACAACAAATATTATTTTCCTCTATGTATGAAGCCATTTTTTCATGTGACCATGCATCTACTGACTCTTGGATTTCTATACCATTTTCATCCATATAATCTTCGATTAACTTATCAGCTCTGAAACGTTCATGACATTCTTTACAATCCATCAATGGATCAGAAAAACTTCCTAAATGTCCTGAAGCAACCCATGTCTGTGAGTTCATAAGAATAGCACAGTCCACACCTACGTTGTATGGATTTTCCTGAATAAACTTCTTCCACCATGCTCTCTTTACGTTGTTCTTAAGTTCAACACCAAGATTGCCATAATCCCAAGTATTTGCCAATCCTCCGTAAATTTCTGAACCAGGATAAACAAATCCTCTGCTCTTTGCTAATGCAACAATCTTGTCCATTGTCTTTTCCATTATAAACTCCTCCGTCTTGTTTTTATTTAATGTACTATAATTTATATTAACTTACTCTATAGCATTTAATATATATTTTATTATTTTAATATACTATATAACTAACCTGATCTTTTGCTGTTGTAATAATGCCGTCTTCATCAATTGAACAGTTTGTGCTGATATATTTCACATCTGCATCCAACTGTACACGGTATTCTCCATTTAATACAACAATCTGGCTATCAGTCATTTTTCTGATATCTTTGCCTTTAAGGCTTTCCTTTTTATCCTTTGATACAAAGTCACCTTTGATTTTGCATTTGCCACGGTCAGCTATCTGACCTGCATAAAAACTCTTTTCACTTTCGTTGTTATAATTTTGAATATATTCATTAAAGTCATATACTGATGCAATATCTAATATTAAATAAGCTGTATCATCTTTTACATCATATTTGTCAACTGTAATGGCATCGCTTACAGAAGCCTCACTGCTTTTGTTGTAATCAGCCACCTCATCGTCAATGTATTTTTCAAGTGCGTCCTTGTCATAAGTATCTGTAGAGAACTTTTCAACAACTCCATAACTTACTTTTCCGTCTTCATCTATGTAAATGGCATTCTTCCCATCTGACAAATCTACATCTCCAACCTTGTTACCACAACCTGCAAGTCCCATTGCCATAACAAGAACCAATGTAAATGCCATCACACTCTTTAGCATGTGTTTCATCTATATTTCCTCCTCACTCTAAGTAGTAATTCTAAACTTTATGAGATTTAATTTCAACAATAATTTTATAAAAAATCTAAAGAATTAAACTTTTTATCCACTTTAGTTTTTAAATACTGTTCTATCACTACCACTATCTGATTTAAAACTTCCTCCTTTACTGTAAAAGTATACAACTTGTTTATTGGGGAAGTTATAATATATTGTAGGGTGTACACAGACGATGGATTTAATATGTACCGGTTGTTTACTTTTCCATGACAGTTTTTGCAAAACATAACATTGCTTTTTATGTCAAAATATTCCAGTTGTTCATTTTTTCCACATCCGGCACATTGAAACACATTTGGATATTCTCCATTTATCACCAGCGTCTTTAATTCATAAATACATCTGATAAGGGCTTTTGGAATTACATTTTTGCTTAATTCCTTCATTGAAAAGTACAAAAGTTCCAATGTTTCTTTTGCCTCTATGCCTTCTCTTCCATAATAATCTGCAAGTTCAAGAAAATACATTCCAAGATACATACTGTCTATGTCGTGCATTGTGTTACTAAAGTAATCACTGATTTTCATTGCTGTAACCGTGTATGCATTTCTTCCGCGATACAATGTAAACTCACCAAATGCCATGGGCTGACTTCCACCTAAAAACTGACTGTTAGGTTTTCTTGCGCCTCTTGCAAATGCAGTAATCTTTCCAAATTCTTTCGTCAAAATCACAAGACGTTTGTCGTATTCACTTATAGGGGACTGGGAAATCACCATTCCCACTGCTGTTATTGTCTCTACCATTTTCCTTGCCTTCTAATTTTGAAATAAAATTTTCTCTTGCCTGGTTTATCTTCTTTTCTTTGGCATAGTTTAAATAATCTTCTATCTTTCCTGTCTCTTCAAATACTCTCCAACTATTAAAATATTCCATCTTATCCTCCCTGTAAGTCTTTATACTTTTAGGATTTACAGGGAAAGATTTTGTATTCATGTTTTTCCATTAATGAAAATAATGGAAAGATGTATTTATGTTCAACCTAATAAAATCATTTGAAGAATACTTTATATCAAACCCAATAGAATCATTTGAAGAATCCTTTGTTTTCAACTTAATAAATAAAGAATTAATTTAATTTTCATCCTTGTAACCATAATTCTTCATTAGAAGTTCACTGTCTCTCCAGTCCTTTCTGACTTTTACCCAAATCTGGAGATTAACTTTCATATCAAGCTGCTGTTCAATCTCATATCTTGCATTTGTTCCGATTTTTTTCAGCATTGATCCTTTTTTGCCGATAATAATACCTTTATGAGAATCTCTCTCACAAATAATTGTTGCCTCTATATCATAAATGTCCTTATTTTGTCTTTTCTTCATTTTTTCAATAGTTACGGCAATACCGTGAGGAATTTCTTCATCAAGGGCATGAAGTGCTTTTTCTCTAATCAGCTCTGCAACAATCTGTCTCATTGGCTGATCTGTTACAGTATCTTCATCATAATACATAGGTCCTTTGGGAAGATATTTAAATATCTGCTCAACCACTGTATCCACATTGTTTCCTCTTAAAGCTGATGCCGGAATAATTTCATCAAAATCCAAAATTTTTCTGTATGCATCAATAAATTTAAGAATCTCATCTTTATCCACAGTGTCAATTTTGTTTATAACCAAAATCACGGGAACCTTTATGTCTTTTAACTGTTCTGCAATATGCTGTTCCCCTGCGCCGATAAAAGTGTCAGGTTCTACCAACCACATAATAACATCTACTTCTTTTAATGTTTTTTCAGCCACATTTACCATATATTCTCCAAGTTTATTTTTTGCCTTGTGAATACCCGGTGTATCCAAAAATACAATCTGTCCTTCATCACATGTGTACACTGTCTGAATTTTGTTTCTTGTAGTCTGTGGTTTTTTTGATGTAATTGCAATCTTCTGACCGATAATCTGATTCATCAGTGTTGATTTTCCAACATTTGGTCTTCCAATTAAAGCCACAAATCCTGATTTAAAATTTTTGTTCATAAGTACCTCTTATCCTAATTCTTTAACTTCATTTAAAATATCTGCATCATTTGTAATGGCACTCTTTCCACCAACTACACAAATGTAATCCTGAGCCATTGCCTTTTCAAACTTAGGTGCAAGACTTCTTATTTTTTCAGGTGTTGAATAAAGTACCTGCTCTCTTTCTTTTTTAAGCATTTCATAAGAAATATCTCCCATATATGCACTAAACTCTCTACCACTTCTGTCTGCTGCCGTCATTGGTGTATCCATTTTGCTGATTGTACCAATGATATATTTTCTCATCTCTCTTTCATCAGCATCAAAGTTTTCAATGTAATCAGCTGCTCCTAAATATATGTCACTTGTACGTTTCAAATTTGGATCTCTATATGATGTAAACATAATATCACCGCCTCTTGTAACATTGCAGCCACAACCATATGCTCCACCAAGCATTCTGATGTTTACCCATAAGTATTCACTACTCATAATACTTGAAACTACCTGCATGCTTCCGTCAAATTCTTCGTTTGCACTTTCTTTGTAATTTCCACATCTTGCTACATACTGGACCTGACCCGGTGTGATAAATCCTTCGTTTTTCTTTGTTCTTTCAAAAGTCCATCCATCAAATCCTTCTGAGAAATCTACAGGCTCATTCATATCCTTTTGTAAATCTTTTATCAGAACTTCTACCTTTTCAAAACTATCCTTGTCTCCTGCATAGTTTATCATCATATTATCTTTTCTAAATGTGTATTTCATTACATCATTAAGATTGTCTGCAATGCCTTCTTTTTTATTGTCAAAGTCATCTAATAATGATTCTACAAACTTGTAGAATGATATACCTGACATCTGCTCTCTAATATAATAATCTTCTGAGTAATCAGCCATTGCTCTCATTCTACTTGCAATATGGCCTGATTCCACAATTGTTCTGTTAAGTCTTGACTTTGTCTCCTCAAGTATCTCTCTTAAACGCTTATAATCTGAAAAATCTGTTTTTGTAATTATTTCTTTTATAATATCTACAGCCTTTTCAAGATTGTCATAAACTGCCTTTGTATGAACTTCTGCTTCATATTTTGATTTGTTAGTTTTTACATTTGTAAAAATTCCTGTTCCAAATGTAAGACCACCTAAGTCCATATCGATTTCTGTGTTTAATTCTGAGAAACTTCTGTCTGTATTCATGTAGCTTAATACATACTTGAGCAATCCCAAATAAGGAACATATTTTACAGGTAATTTTCCAAAGTCAAACTCTATATCAAGATAGCCGATACCATTTGTAAAAATATCATTGTAAACTGCCTTGTATGTTCCTTCATCTATTTCCTGATAAATAAATGGTTTTGGATTTTTGTCAATGTCTTCTATTTCAAGAAGAGGAATTGTCTTTAATTCTTCCGGTGTTGAAGGTGTTTCCTGATACTCTCTTAATTTCTGTGTATCTTCAATCATCTTTTCAATCTGTTCATCAGACATTTCCTTCTTCATCTTATCCAGTTTTTCTGCCAAAACTTCTTCCTGCTTTTCAGTAAGACCTTTTTTAGGGCTCATAATAACTGTTGAACGATGGTTGTTATTGATAAGATATTTTTCTATTAATTTTTCAAAATAATCTGTGTTGATTTTTTCTTTTAATTTTTCAAATATTTTGTTTGTTTCAAGAGAAACAAAAGGCTTTTCGTCATCGTAAATCCATGTTCCAAGAAGGTTAAGTCCCCACAATAATCCCTTAGGGAATCCACCGAAGTCAGCTTCTTTGATCTTAAATTCAAGACTATTAAGTCCTGCCTTTAAAGCCTTTTTGTCAATACCTTTCTTTACAATATCTTTTAAAGTGCTGTTGATTACTTCATTAAATTTTTCTGCATCTTTTTCATTTGCATATTTGGCTGATATGTCATAAACAGGTTGTAACAAATCATCTTCAAAAGAACCTGATATGTCCTTACCGATTTTTGCATCTATTAATGCCTGTTTAAGAGGTGCTCCCGGCATTTCCATAATTGCATATTCTAGAATCTGAAATGCTATATTTAACTCTGAATCTAAATTATCTCCTACTACAAAATTTGCAATAAGCATTGCACTTTCATCTTCATTTTCACCGTCAGATATTGCATAATCTCTTGTAACTGTAATAGGTTTTTCAAATGGTTTCTGGTATTTTATTTCTGAATCTACTTCTAAATAATCATATTTTGATAAATAATTTTCATCCATCCATATAAGTCTTTCAACAGGATCCATGTCTCCATACAGATAAATGTAGCTATTTGATGGATGATAATACTTTTTGTGAAATGCCAAATACTCTTCATATGTCAAATCCGGAATTGACAAAGGATCTCCACCTGATTCATTGCTATATCCGTTGTCAGGGAACAATGACTGCATTGAAGCTCTTGATGCAATACCATCCACTGAAGAATACACACCTTTCATTTCATTGTAAACTACACCGTTTATCTGAATGTCACCATCCTTATCTTCCAACTCATAGTGCCATCCTTCCTGCTTAAATATATTTTCTTCTTTGTAAATATTTGGATGAAAAACTG
>URQO01000068.1 GCA_900550135.1 uncultured Eubacterium sp. | reverse complement strand
TTACAAAAAGCAGACATCCATAAAACAGGTATATAAACAGCTGGAAAATATTATGGCGGAGGACGAAAATTTTGAAGAGTCAAAAAGCACAACAAAATTAAACCACATATGTGAAAAATCAGGGGCCACTTTGATTGTAATAGATTCATCAGGCCATGATGTATACAATTATGGTGCAGGTCAGATGTTGTTGGACAGATGGCAGGATATGATTTTTGGAAAAAATATTGGACAGAAGAATCAGCCAAAGCAGATAGAAGAAGGCGACAATTATAAATTAAGTTCCACTATTGATAAAAATTCAACAAAATATTATGAGCTGACGGCAAGTTTTGACAATGGTTCCATTGCAATTATTAGAATGTCCGTTGAAAGTTTTAAGGAAAGTATTAGTATTTCAAATAAGTTTTATTTGGGAATAGGTATTGTGGCTATTGTAGTAGCAACAGTTATTATTTTAATTGTTACAAGCAGATACACAAAACCTTTGCTGGAGCTTGCTGATATTTCAAAAAGAATGTCAACTCTTGATTTTAATGCAAAATATACAGGACATCACAATGATGAGTTGGGAGTTCTTGGAAATAGCATGAATAATATGTCAGACAAACTGGAACATGCCATTACTGACCTTAAATCAGCCAATTTGGAATTACAAAAAGATATAGAGAAAAAAGAAGAAATAGATGAAATGCGAAAAGAGTTTATTTCCAATGTTTCTCACGAATTAAAGACACCAATTGCTCTTATTCAGGGATATGCAGAAGGTCTGCAGGAAGGAATTACTGATGATCCTGAGGACATGGAATATTACTGTAGTGTTATCATTGATGAAGCAGGCAAGATGAACAAGATGGTCAAAAACCTTCTTACTTTAAATCAGTTGGAGTTTGGTTCGACTCCTGTGAATATTGAAAGATTTGATGTTGTGTCTGTTATAAAAGGTGTTATTTCATCACTTCAGATTAAAACTAACGAAAAGCAGTGCAGCATTTTATTTGACAGAAATGAGCCTGTTTATGTTTGGGCTGATGAGTTTCAAATTGAAGAAGTTATTGTTAATTATTTAAGCAATGCTTTAAATCATGTTGATGAAAACAAATTAATTAAAGTAGAAATTATTGAAAAAAATGGTATAGTAAGAGTAGCAGTTTTTAATTCAGGAAAAAATATCCCTGAAAATGAACTTGAAAACATATGGATAAAATTCTACAAAGTGGACAAGGCACGTACAAGAGCCTACGGTGGCAACGGCATTGGACTTTCCATTGTAAAAGCCATTATGGACAGACATAACAAGTCCTGTGGTGTAATCAACAAAGAAAACGGCGTAGAATTCTGGTTTGAACTTGACTGCAAAATACAGTAAAGAGAGGCTTACACCATGATTGCAATAATTGATTATGATGCAGGAAATATTAAAAGTGTTGAGAAAGCATTTCAGTTTTTAGGAGAAGATACTATTTTAACAAATGACAGAGATGCTATTTTATCAGCTGACAAAGTTGTGTTACCGGGAGTTGGTGCTTTTGGTGATGCAATGAAAAAATTAAAAGAATTTAATTTGGTAAATACTATATATGATGTAGCAGACAGGCATATCCCTTTTCTTGGGATATGCCTTGGTTTGCAGTTACTGTTTGAAAGCAGTGCCGAAACTCCGGGAGTTTCAGGTCTTGGACTTTTGCCGGGACAGATTTTAAAAATTCCAAACAAAGAGGGATTTAAGATTCCACATATAGGATGGAATTCACTTGAACTAATTAATAACGGAAGATTATTTAAGGACATAGACCAGCAGGCGTATGTATATTTTGTCCATTCATATTACTTACAGGCAAAGGATGAAGACATAGTTACAGCAAAGACGGATTATGTTGCAGACATTCATGCATCAGTTGAAAAGGATAACATATTTGCATGTCAGTTTCATCCTGAAAAAAGTGGTGACATTGGACTAAAGATACTTAAAAATTTCGCAGAAATTAATTAGGAGAGATAAATGTTTACAAAGAGAATTATTCCTTGTTTAGATATAAACAACAATAGAGTAGTAAAAGGTACCAATTTTGTGAATTTAAGAGATGCAGGAGACCCTGTTCAGGTAGCAAAGGCATACAACAAAGCAGGTGCAGATGAATTGGTTTTTCTTGATATTACAGCATCATCAGACCACAGGGCTACAGTTGTTGAACTGGTGAGAAAGGTTGCAAGAGAGGTGTTTATTCCATTTACAGTAGGTGGTGGAATCAGAACCGTAGATGATTTCAGGGCTATTTTAAGAGAAGGGGCAGACAAAATTTCAATTAATTCGGCTGCTATTATGAATCCGACTCTTATTAGTGATGCTGCTGAAAAATTTGGCAGACAGTGTGTTGTAGTGGCTATTGATGCCAAAAGACGTGGAGATGGCAGTGGATTTGATGTATACAAAAACGGTGGACGTGTAAATATGAACATGGATGCTGTTGAGTGGGCCATGGAGGCAGACAGACTTGGTGCAGGTGAGATTCTTCTTACAAGTATGGATTGCGACGGTGTAAAGCAGGGATATGATATAGAGCTTACACGCACTATTGCCGAAAATGTATCAATACCTGTTATTGCATCAGGTGGAGCAGGAAATAAGGAACATTTTTATGATGCACTGACAAAAGGAAAAGCAGATGCAGCGCTTGCAGCATCTTTGTTCCATTACAAAGAACTAGAGATAAAAGAGTTAAAGGATTACCTTGATAAGAAAGGTGTTTCAGTAAGAAAGTAGATTAGTTAAAAAGGTTGTTACATAAAAAATAAATTAGTAGAAAAATCTTCTATAAATAATAGATTACTAAACAAGTTTTTTTATAAGAAAGTAGATTAATATGAAATATTATTTTATTATAAATCCTAATAGTGGACGATATGACAAAGGTACAATTGAGAAAAGAATAAATGATGCTTGCCTTAAAAGGGAGGTTTCATACAAGATTTTATATACAAAAAAAGCAGGGGATGCAAAGGCTCTTGCATCGCGTATTCCAGACGAGGAATGCGTGATTTTTTCTGTAGGTGGAGATGGTAACCTAAACGAGGTGCTAAACGGTATGGTACACTCAAAAAATAAGATTTTAGGAAACATTCCACTAGGCAGTGGTAATGACTTTGACAAAACTTTAAAAAACTTCCAACAGGGCATTTCTTTAATTGATTTAGGAAAGATTAATAACCGATATTTTATAAATGTTGCATGTTTGGGGCTTGATGCTGATGTGGCCAACAATATTGCAAAGTTGAGAAACAAAAAGTGGATTCCGGTATCTCAAAGATACAATGCAAGTCTTTTATACACATTTGTAAAATACAAGTTTAAAAAGATGAAAATCACTTTGGGGCAGTCTCAGGTTGACAGAGAGACGACAATTTTAGCAATTGGAAACGGACAGTATTATGGAGGAGGATTTCACATAGCACCAAGGGCAATCTTGGATGATGGACTTTTAGACATATATCATGTGGAAAAACTTCCAAAAATGAAGCTGATTCCTATTCTTCTAAAGTTAGTAAAAGGAAAGCATGAGGAGTCAGAAGATGTGTACAGATATTTTGAAAATAAGATTGTTGTGGATACAGAAGAAATGTGCACTTTCAATGTTGATGGCGAACAAATGACATCAAACCATTTTGAAATAAAAGTTTTCAATAGGGCTATAAAAATCTTTAATGACAGGGATTTATTAGAAGAAATCTGTGCACCTGAAAAAGGTTCAAAAAATAGAAAACAATAGTTATTCATGAAATAAAATGATAAGAAAAACTTCAATACAAAAATAAAACACAGTAGTTATTCATGTAGTAAATTGATAAAAAGTTTGTTACAAAAATGAAACAAAGATGGATAATTGATGGTAAAGTATAACATATTTACATAAATAAAAAGTGGAGGAAAGAATATGGGAATGATTACAAATGACTGGGTAGAGCCTTTAAATGCTGAATTTAAAAAGCCATATTACAGTCAGTTATACAATTTTGTAAAAGATGAATATAGCAAAACAGTAGTGTATCCACCGGCAGATGACATTTTTAATGCATTTCATTTTACACCTTTAAAGGATGTAAAGGTTTTATTGCTGGGGCAGGATCCATATCATAATGTGAATCAGGCTCATGGTTTGTCTTTTTCTGTTTTGCCAGGTAATGACATACCACCTTCTCTTGTAAATATTTACAAGGAACTACATGATGACCTTGGATGTTACATACCAAACAATGGCTACCTGAAAAAATGGGCAGACCAGGGGGTATTACTTTTAAACACTGTTCTGACAGTTCGTGCTCATCAGGCAAATTCACATCAGGGACATGGTTGGGAACAGTTTACTGATGCAGTAATTCAAGCTGTTAATGCACAGGACAGACCTATTGTATATTTTCTTTGGGGCAGTCCTGCACGTAAGAAAAAAGCAATGCTTACAAACCCAAAACATCTTATTTTGGAGGCACCACATCCTAGCCCATTGTCAGCATACAGAGGATTTTTTGGATGTAAACATTTCAGCAAGGCAAATGAGTTCTTAAAAGCAAACGGAATCGAGCCAATCGACTGGCAAATAGAAAATATATAAAATTTATTAATTGTAAAAGTTATATTAAATATTGCAGATTCCAATATGCTATATATAGAATATTGGAATCAAAATTTAATAAATTGCTTGTATAGTAGATTGTAGCAAAAATAATATTATTAAAAAAATTTAGGAGAAAAAAGTAATGGCAGTAAATTCAATTGATGCAGAAGATGATCAGTTTGCATATCGTTATGATACTCAATTATTAATTGAGAGAAGGGACAAAGATTTAGATGAAGATGAAATATCAGACTATATCACAGACAATTTTGAAGGTAACAGCTTAATTGCAGCCGGAGATGAAGATTTGGTTAAGATTCATTTTCATACAAATGAACCATGGAAGATATTGGAATATTGCAATTCTGTGGGAGAAATATTTGACATTGTAGTAGAAGACATGATTAGACAGGCAAACGGATTGCAGGGCTAGTTTAATGTTGGAAGAATAAATAATTGTGATATAAAAATCAATATAAAAATCAATATAATAATCAATATAATAATCAATATGAAACATTTCTTAAAGTTGGAGAATTTTTTGTTCCTTTAAAATGAACCAAATTTAAGAAATGTTTTTTAGTAGAAAAACTTTCCTAAATTCATACTACATAGAAATGTTCAGCTATAGATAAAACCAGGCGTGAAATGAAAATTGTAATTAAAAAAGGCATGAGTTGGTTTCGTAAAATGTGAGAAGTGACATTATTAACTAGAGTTTGTTCAAAACGGAAGAAAATCATGTACACATTAAATTTTCATAAGTGGTTAATAACAAGAAATAATGAATGTACAAGAAAACATGCAATATATCGTAATAATCATGTATATATTGAATATTTATAATGTTAGAAATGACACAAGTAATGAAAATGTACAAGAAAACATGCAGTATATCGTAATAATCATGTATATATTTAACATTTATAATGTTAAATATGGCACAAGTAATGAAAATGTACAAGAAAATATTCAATATAATCCAATAATCATGTATATATTTGAACATAATTAAAGTTAGAAAACCAAAAGTAATGAAATTATACATGAAAAAAATTCAAAACAAAAAATATTCCTGTAATAATTAATAGATAAAACAATTCAATAAAATCAAATTATAAAATAAACATGAATAATATTTATAAGCTCACAAAATCATGTACATTTTCAAAGATTATATAGATTTCAAAATATGGTAATAAGATTAATCGTGAAATAATTATAAAAATGTAAAAAAACTTAAAAATAAGCATTGACAACTTATAAATGCTTATATATACTTATATACAGATAAGGAAATATAAGTCGTTTTTGAGGAGGTAGCATATAAACCATACATTTGAAAATGGATTATTTATTTTAGAAGATGAAAGTAACAAATCAATTTTTAACTGGAGATGGAACAAATGTTATTGAATCAGGATATACGTATAAAAAATAGTTGACTTAAAGTTGAATGTAATTTTATACTTAAGCGTAAGTATTTGTATGTATTTATCAATATTTGAACAAATTATTTAGCTTAAATATGGAGGATTTATGTTTCAGGAAGAAAGACTATTTAAAATCATGGAATTGTTAAGAGACTGTCAGACACTTACGACAAACGATATAGTTGATAAGTTTAAGGTCTCAAGAGATACAGCAAGAAGAGATATTATAAAATTAACAGAGCAGGCACAGGTTATAAGAACTCATGGTGGCATTACTTTGCCACCAAATGAGAAGTTGCATGGTAGCTATAACCTGCGTCTTAAAGATAAAGTAGAAGAAAAAACACGTATTGGCAAGATGGCAGCATCAATGATTAAGCCGGGACAGATTTGTTATTTCGACGCATCAACAACAGTATTGCAGATGTGTCAGTTTGTACCGGATACAGTTGAGGCATTCTCAAACTCGCTAAATAATGTGGAAGTTTTGGACAGACAAAACTGCGTTGTTCATATAATGGGTGGCAAGTTAAATCATAACAACAAGTTTATTTATGGATATGAGACTATTGAACAGGTTTTGCAGACTCATTATGACATAGCATTTTTAGGTGCTGACGGCATTGATGAAACAGGATTTTATTCTTACAAGCAGGATGATGCAAGTTTGAAAAAAACTGTAGCATCAATGGCAGACAAAGTTGTGGTACTGACAGAAGTGTCAAAATTTGAAAACAAGAGAGCGTACAAATGCTTTCCTGTAAATTTGGTAGAGGCAGTAATAACAGACAAAGAACCTGATGCTGAAAAGAAAGAGAAAATAGAGGCAAAAGGCACAAAAGTTATTATTGCATAATAAAGGTAATTACTACCACTAATGGTAGCTTTCATAACTAATTACTCACTTAAAGATTTGGTCATTGTTTTCAATGACCATTTTCTTTTGTATATTTGCCGGTGTTAAACATAGATGAAAATATAGAAAAATTGGGTTATACCAGATGATATGAAAAACAGTAAAAAGGAACACTTGAATTTTGACAGATAATGAAAAGGATTAACATTAAAAGATATTAAAGATGCTGAAAAAATATTGTCATCCCCTATAAAAAGCAAAATAAATGATGTATAATAAAATTCGTTGTGTTTTGTTATTTCAATAGAAAAGTTAATAGATGAATAACAAAAAATTGTGCATAATTGAGTTGGTTTGAATATGAAAATCAGGAACATAAAAACAATACACAAACTTGACACAAAAAAGTATGCAAATATATGAAACATTAAATAGTAACGAAAAGGAGAAATTAATGAAAAAACAAAAGGGAGCATTAAAATTAGTTATGGTAACATTGGCAGTTGCTTCAGTTACCTTCATAGGTGGAATTAATGTAGTAAAGGCTGACAATACAGTGGCAGAAGAGACTACAACTGCTCAGGTAACAGAGCCTGAAACAACAGCACCAACACTGAATTTTAACACAAAAAATTCAAAGTTATCACCTGCAAAAGCAAAGGTAATATTACTGGATCCGGGTCACTGTAAAATACATATAGGTGCTCGTGCCAATGGTGTAAAAGAAGAGAATGTCAACCTTGATATAGCAAAGTCATGTAGAGATTACTTAAACAACTATTCAGATATAACAGTTTACATGACAAGAACAAATGGTAATTGTGTTGCAAATTTAGGTCTTGGAGGATGTCTTACAGCCAGAAATCATTTGGCAGAAAGACTTGGTGCAGACTTTCTCGTTAGCATGCACATCAATTCATCAGAAAGTAGAAACAATCATGGAGCATTGGCGTTGGTGGCATATAAGTCAGGATACAACAATGCTTTAGCAAAGCAGACTCAAAGTATGGGGAATGATATTTTAAAGAATTTAGAAAATATTGGTATGACAAATGGTGGTTTTTTAATTAGAAAATTGAAAAAGCCACGTTACAAAAACGGTGCCAAGTCAGATTATTATTCAATTGTAAGAGAGGGCGTTTATAATGGCATTCCAAGTATAATTATGGAACATGGATTTGTTACAAATAAAAGTGACCGCAACAAGTTTTTCAAGACAGCAACAAAACGCAAAAAGCTGGGTGTAGCAGATGCAAAAGGTATTATACAAAACTTTGGCTTAAAAGAAAAAAATATTTCAGGTAAAATTAAGAAGATTAAAAAGAAAAAATATTTTGTTACAAAAACAGATCGTCGTGTATTGGGATGGGTTAAAAAGAATGGCAGCTGGTACCATTTCAATACTGAAACAGGAGTAATGGACACAGGATTTATTGTGGATGACAATAAAACTTATTATCTAAATCCAAAGAACGGTAAATTGACATATGGTTGGTTTAATATTGGTAATAAAGAATATCTGGCCAAAGGAAATGGTGAAGTTGTTTTTAATACAATATATTCTGATGGTGTAAAATCTTATTATTTTAATAAAAAAGGTTATAGAAAAAACGGATGGGTAACTTACAAAGGAGTTACATATTACTTTTCAAAGAAGAATGGTATGTTTAAAGGAAAACATAAAATCAAAGGAAAAACATATTATTTTTACAAAACTTCAGGCAAGTTAAAAGGTAAAAGATAATTTTGGACAGTATAAAGAATTTTAATAAAAACATTCTGAATTATTTATAAGAATAAAATAAAGAATACACAAGAAATAAAAGATTATAAAATGAATCAACAAGAAATAAAATAATAAAA
>URQO01000067.1 GCA_900550135.1 uncultured Eubacterium sp. | reverse complement strand
AGGTTTATTATGGCTACTCAAAATAGAAATTACCATGAACAGGTTATTATAAAAAATGAATTGAAATTAAGAGAACTTCAAAAACAATTACCAGGATTTTGTCGTGAATTTTTTAGAGGAATTGAATCTACTACTTCTTCCCGTACCCGTATTGCATATGGATATGATTTGGTTGTTTTCTTTAATTATTTAAAAACTGTAAATCCTATTATAAAAGATAGTGATCTTAGAAAATTAAATGTTGATATTCTCGATCAGATTACTGCTACTGATATTGAAGAATATTTGGAATATCTTAAATACTATGTTACTGAAGATGGCGTTGAACATACAAATAAAGAACGGGGAATTATGCGAAAACTTGCATGTTTACGTACATTATACAGATATTTTTATAAAAAAGAGGCTATACAATCCAATCCTGCATCAATAGTTGATATGCCAAAAATTCACGAAAAAGAAATTATCCGACTTGATACAGATGAAGTTGTTACATTACTTGATGAAGTTGATACAGGTGATAAATTAACTAAATCACAACAAAAATTTCATGCAAAAACAAAAACAAGAGACCTTGCCATTCTCACACTTCTTCTAGGCACAGGAATGCGAGTTTCTGAATGCGTAGGAATTGATATAAATGATATTGATTTTAAAAATTCAGGAATTAAAATACGTAGAAAAGGTGGAAACGAAACTGTAATTTATTTTGGCGAGGAAGTTGAGAAAGCTTTACTTGATTATATAGATGAAAGAAAAATGATAGTACCGATGTCGGGTGATGAAAATGCTCTTTTTCTTTCTCTTCAAAAAAGAAGAATTGGTGTAAGAGCTGTGGAAAATTTAGTAAAGAAATACTCTTCTCTTGTAACACATTTAAAAAAAATCACACCACATAAATTAAGAAGTACATATGGTACCGCTCTTTACAAAGAAACCGGTGATATTTATTTAGTAGCTGATGTACTGGGCCATAAGGATGTTAACACAACAAAGAAGCATTATGCTGCCATTGAAGATGAACGTCGTAGAAATGCTAGAAATGCTGTAAAATTAAGAAAAAATTAATGAAAAGATTTTTTGAATTTAATTGTCGATATATAAATCATTCAACATGTAAATCATATATTTATTATAAAAATAGAAAATGCCGCAAATGGTGTGTGCTAGGTCATTTGCGGCTAAGGATATTACGTAAAAGATAAAATGAATTATCTTCTACAGTGTAAAAGGTGTTCGTTTGACGAACATATATGTATAAAGTAAAGAAAACTTTACTTATACTCATTTGAATAATATGATACTACCAGATATTTTCCGCTTGTAATCTTATCAGTTGCCAATCTGTTATCTTTCTTAAGTTCATCTATGTATTCTGATACTGATACATCGCTGTTTACAGTATATTTTTGCGCAATAGATGTTAAAGTATCACCAGGCTGTATTTCATAACTTGTATAGTATTTGTATAAGTTTTCCTTGTCATTGGTAGCACTTACATTAACAAAATTGTCTAACGTAAGAATAGCAAATAACATAACTGTAATAATAAGACCTGAAATCAATAATCTTTTTTTCAGCTGGGCAACTCTTGCTTTCTTTATATTTTTTCTATTTGTATTTTCTGTATTTTTTCTATTTGTACCTTTCATTTTTTTCCTCCTTTAAAGTGCTGAACAAACGTTTGGTTTCCGTATGATTATATTAGCATCCGAACAAGTGTTTGTCAATATTATTTTCGAACAAATATTCGAATTTGTTGTTGCTATTTATTTTTAACTGTGATAATATTATCATATAGCAAGTACAATAAATGGTACTTAAAGAATATTTTTTTATTATTTTCACATTTTTTTTATTTAATTTTTAATGCAGGTTTTTCTACTACTTTTTAAATAAACCCGCATTTATTTTTTAAAAATAGATATTAAAAAAATCACATAACATATTACAGATTTGGAGGTCACATATGCCTGGAAAAATTAGCGAGAAACAATTACAGATTTTAGATTACATAAAAGATGAGATTTTATTAAAAGGATATCCACCTACAGTTAGAGAAATATGTGAGAAGGTAGGACTTCGCTCTACTTCTTCTGTTCATTCTCATCTCAATACTTTAGAAGAAAATGGATATATCCGACGCGATCCTACAAAACCACGTGCTATTGAAATTGTTGATGAACAGTTCAATTTATCACGTAGAGAAATGACAAGTATTCCTGTGTTAGGCAGAGTTGCTGCCGGAGAGCCATTACTTGCAGTTGAAAATATAGTTGATTATTTTGCTTTACCTGCTGAATTTTTACCAAATAGTCAACTATATATCTTAGAAGTACATGGCGAAAGTATGATTAATATAGGATTTTTAGACGGGGATTATATTATTGTTGAAAAGGTTGAAACTGCCCATAATGGAGATATTGTTGTTGCTTTAATAGATGACTCTGTTACAGTAAAACGTTTCTTTAAAGAAGACGGGCATATCAGATTACAGCCGGAAAATGATTTTATGGATCCTATCATTGTTAATGACTGTATTATAGTTGGAAAAGTACGTTCTTTGTATAGAAAAAATATTTGCTAAGAATATTTTAATCTTCATATAATTTATTTTACAATTTATAAAAACTGCACTTAAATCGTTAATAATATTTAAGTGCAGTTTTTTTGCTATTTTATTTAATTTATTTTTACAATTAATCTATTTTATCAAAAATTTATTCTTAATATGCAAGACACTTATCAAGGCTTTCAATTATAGATTCTTTATCCATGTTATGACCAATAAATACAACCTTAATCATTCTGTCTCCTACTTCTTCATCCCAATCGTTTACAAGAGTAGGATCTTCCTTCATCATTTTTGCTCGAACTTTTCGTGGAGCTGTTGCAACCCATTGACCTGCATTGCTAATATTTATCTGTTTGCCAGCCTGTTCGAACATATATGCATCATTGTTGTTCTCAGCAGCCCATATAATACCTTTTGCTCTAATAATTGTCTTTGGCATTTCATCAAGCCAATCTTCAAATTTTTCTTTAGCAAAGGGTTTTCTTCTATAATAAACAAATGTACCAATGCCATATTCTTCAACTTCACCTTCGCCGTGATGGTGATGGTGATGATGGTGGTGTCCATGTTCTTTATGCTCGTGATCATGTTCCTCGTGGTCATGATGTTCATGTTCGTGATCATGTTCCTCATGGTCATGATGTTCATGCTCGTGATCATGTCCCTCGTGGTCATCTTCGTCATGATTTTCTTCATTATCAAATGCTTCTAATTCCTGAATCCATCCTGCTGACATGCTTGCCTGTTCAAAATCAAATCTCTTTGTATTTAAGATTTCATCAACATCAATTTCACCATAATTAGTTTCAAACATAACTGCCTTAGGCTGTAGTGTTCTTATAATTGCCTTAACTTTTGCAAGTTGGTCAGGTGTAACAGTGTCAACTTTATTTAAAATAATTGTATTGCAAAATTCAATCTGCTGAATTAAAAGATTTTCAATATCTTCTTCGTCAATATCCTCTTTCACAAGATTGTCTCCACATCCAAATTCGTCTGCCATTCTGGCAACGTCTACTATAGAAACAATGTTGTCAAGTCTTGCAAGCTTTGCTCTTCTGTCATAAGAACCATCCAGCATACAAATAGACTGTGCTATTGGAATAGGCTCACAAATACCACTTGCCTCAATTAAAATATAATCAAATTTTCCTGTCTGAACCAAATCTATAATCTGATTAATTAAATCATTGCTAAGAGTACAACAGATGCATCCATTTTGTAATGGAACAAGGTTGTCCTGCAACGTTGCCTGACCTCCCTTTGCAATAAGTGATGCATCAACATTTACTTCTCCAATGTCGTTTACAATGACAGCTATCTTATAACCTTTCTGATTTGTAAGTACCTGATTTAATAATGTAGTTTTTCCTGCGCCTAAATATCCTGTAAGCAAAGTTACAGGAACCATCTCTCTTGCCATAATAGCACTTCCTTTCAAAAAATATTTATTCACTTATGTTACTATACAAAAATAATATTAATTAAATATTAAATATGTTTTAAATAAAATGCACTATATCCCGGCATTTTAAAACATTCTCCTATTTCTATTGATTCTTTTGTAATTAAATCTATATATGTGCCATTTTTTATCTCACAATATGCATCAAAGTCAGTTTCATCTGCATTTATACATACATACACTGTTTCTTCATCAACATGTCTCTTAAAAATACATTGCATATTAGTAAGTAATGTTGAAGAAAAATCTCCATAATTAAGAGCCATACTTTCTTTTTTTGCAGTTGCAAGTTTTGAAATATAATCTGTTAATTCATTAAATACAGGTGCTTCAAAACTTGGACGTAGTGCAGGGTCTCCCTGTGACTTGTCCGCTTTTTCTCCCCATTCACTTCCGTAATAAACACAAGGTATACCAGGCATACCAAACATCAATCCATATATTAATGGCAGATGATTTTCATTTGTCAAAATACTTGCTACACGGGTTACATCATGATTGTCAACAAAAGACAGCAAATGTTTTCCTTTGTATAAAGTCCATTGTTCAGGTCCAAACTGACGAAGTAATGAATGATTTATTTCAAACATATTCATACTGTTAAAACTTGAATAAAGTCCCTTATAACATTCATAATTTGTAGCAGAGTTTAACATTTCATCATTCATTCTCTGGTTGTAATCACCGTGAAGCATTTCTCCAACCAAAAAGAAATCATCTTTTAATGAATCAACATGATGTCTAAGTCTTTTTAAAAATTCAAAGTCGAGACAATAAGCCACATCAAGTCTGATTCCATCAATATCAAATTCTTTTATCCAAAAAGACACTGTATCAAGGAGATATTCTACCACTTCATTGTTATTCAAATTAAGCTTAACTAAATCATAGTTACCTTCCCAGCCTTCATACCATAAACCGTCATTATAGTTTGAATTGCCATTTAAATCTATATGAAACCAGTTTAAGTATCTCGAATTCTCCCTGTTTCTTACTACATCAAGAAATGGCTCGAAACCACGTCCTACATGATTAAAAACACCATCTAAAACTACTTTTATATCATTTGAGTGTAAGTCACTGCATAATGTTTTAAAATCCTCATTATCGCCTAATCTTACATCTATTTTTTTATAGTCTCTTGTATTATATCCATGTGTGTCAGATTCAAATAATGGCGAAAAATAAATTGCATTAGCACCTGTTTTTTTTATGTGTGGTATCCACTGATGTATTTTTGAGATACGATGAGTCAACACACCGTCATTTTCAAAAGGTGCACCGCAAAATCCCAATGGATAAATCTGATAAAAAACGCTTTCGTATGCCCACATATTTTACTCCTTATAAATCTGTTCCTTCAACGTATTTACCATCACGCCAGATTCTTTCCAAATCATAAAACAATCTTTCTTCTTCATTAAATACATGAACAATTATATCAGCAAAATCCATTAAAATCCATTTTGCATTGTCATATCCTTCAATATTTTTTGCATTAAAGCCTGCCTTATAAAGTTCTTCCTGAACATTGTCAGCCAAAGCCTTTACGTGATTGTCATTTGTTCCTCCTGCAATTACAAAATAATCTGCAATTGTAGAAATCTCTGATATATCAATGACATTAATATTGCATCCTTTTTTGTCATCTAATGCATTATATGCAATTTTTGCAAGTTCTTTTGATGTCATAATAATTCTCCTAATTTGTTTTTATAATACTTATACGCCTGTTGTGTATAATCATCAATTATACATTTTTTTGACTTAAGATATTCTAAAGTATCTTTTAATATACTATAAGTAAGCAAATCTAAATCCTTCATGGCAATATCTCTTAAATATAAAAGATGAGGCTGTTTAGTCCTGTTTGGCTCAATGTAATCCGCACAGAAAATAATTTGTTCCAATACAGTCATATTTTCTTTTCCGGTAGTATGCCATTTTATGGCATCTAATATTTCAGTTTCTTCTATGCCATATTTTTTTAACGCAACATAAGCACCAACTTTACCATGTAAAAGATATGGTGCAATATTTTCGTATTTTGTTACAACAATATTGTTTTCTTTGCAACATTTAAGTAATTCTTCGTCTGTATAATATTTTGCACAATCGTGTAAAATCCCTGCCAGATATGCTTTGTTTGGATTGACTCCATAAACTTCAGCCATTTTTTTTGCAGTATCTGCAACTCCTAATGTATGCTCATATCTTGATGGTTTTAAAACCTGTTTTAAATCAGTCTTAATTTTACTAACTGACCAGGCCCTATTATAATTTGTCGTATAAAGTTTATGATTTTGAATGTAATTAAAAACTTTAGAATCTACCATATCCTTAATTTGTTCTAACTGATTAGTTCTAATAAATGTTGAGGATATATCAGATTCAAGTCCTTTAATTAAATACACTTTTTTTGAAAATTCTTTCTCAATTTTTTTTGCAATTTTCTCTATTTCAGAACTGTTTTCATCTTTTCTGTTAATAATCACAAGATTAGCATTTGAAAGGATAACATCAGGATGATACCAACTTGTAAAACTTGCAGCTGAATCTCCACCAATTATAAAATATAAACTGTCATTTTTATGAACTTTTTTTAATGCAGTTAATGTATCTGCTGTATAACTTAAATTATTTTTAAGTTCAAAATCCGATAATTCAAAATTTTTATAGTCATTTATTGCAAGCTTTATCATATTAACTCTATGTTCTTCAGAAGTTATATGATTTTTATCCTTGTGGGGCGGACATGGAGACGGCATAAAATATAACTTGTCAAGTTTTAAATCATCCATTGCCCTTTTTGCCATATAAATATGTGCATTATGAATGGGATCAAATGTTCCACCTAAAATACCGATTTTCATTTTTGCTCCATTAAACTTAATATTTTATGTTGTAAATATGCTATGGAAGTATAATCTTTCTGTCCTTTTCTTCCTTGCATGGACGATATAAAACAATTTTACGCCCAATAACATGTACAACATTGGATCTTGTTCTGTCTGCCAAAACTTCTGCAATATCTTTTGGCTCATAGAAACAGTTCTTTAGTACATGCAATTTAATAATTTCACGTTTTTCCAAAGCTTCATCAATTGCAGCTGTAATTTCAGGTGTTACTGCTGATTTCCCAACCTGAAAAATTGGATCTATAGTAGCTGAAATTTTTCTTAAATAAGCTCTTTGTTTGCTGTTCATTTAAAGTCTCCTTTTGTAAATATGAATAATTTTTTTACAATTTATTTTAAAATATTCCAATTCATAGTATTAAAGTTCTTATTTATAGTATTCAAACTGGTGACCATACAACTTAACAGTATCGCCTTCCTGTATACCAAGTTCTTCCAATTCTTCTAAAATACCATTGTCTTTCATAAACTTCTGGAAGAATAAGAAACCTTTTTCTGATTCAAGATTTGTGTAACCAAGCATTCTTTCAATCTTTGGCCCTTCAACGGCATACAATCCATCTTCAACTTTTTCAACTGTATATGGCAATTCTGATGTAATAATATAATCCTCAGGATTGTATTCCTGCTCATATACAACAGGTGCATCATCAAACTGATCCAAAAGTGTTCTTACATAATACAACAACTCTTTTAAACCTTTACCACTAACTGCTGAAATAGGATAAACTTTAATATCCGGTTCAAATTCAGCTTTGATTTTGTCAATAACTTCATTTGTGTCACCATAAATTGCATCTATTTTATTGGCTGCAATAACTTGTGGTCTGTTTAACAAATCCGGATTATATTTCTCTAATTCATTATTGATTGCTTTAATATCGGCAATAGGATCTCTTCCTTCAACTGATGCGGCATCAATCATATGAATAATAACCTTCGTTCTTTCAATATGTTTTAAGAACTGATGTCCAAGTCCAACACCTTCCGAAGCTCCTTCTATAAGTCCGGGAATATCAGCTATAACAAATCCCTTTCCACCATCTAAATCCACCACACCTAAGTTTGGATTTAATGTTGTAAAATGATAATTTGCGATTTTGGGATCAGCATTGGTTACTCTTGATAAAAGTGTGGATTTACCAACATTCGGAAAACCTACAAGTCCTACATCAGCAATACTTTTAAGCTCCAATGTAACATTCAACTCCATACTTTTCTGACCTGGCTGGGCATACTGTGGAGCCTGCATTGTTGCTGTTGCATAATGCTGGTTTCCTTTTCCACCACGACCACCTTTTAAAATAACCATTCTCTGATTGTCTCCACTCATGTCAGCAACAATCTTTCCTGTTTCTTCTTCTCTGACAATTGTTCCTTCAGGAACTTTTACAATAAGGTCTGCACCGTTTTTTCCTGTTTTATTCTGCTTTCCGCCTTCCTGTCCCGGCTCAGCTTTAAAATTATGTTTATGTCTAAATTCGTATAATGTATTTAGTCCTTTATCTACCTGAAAAATAACGTCTCCGCCTTTTCCACCGTCGCCACCATTTGGACCACCGTTTGGTACATAAATCTCTCTTCTAAAGGAAACGTGTCCGTCTCCACCTTTTCCTGACTGTATAAAAATCTTTGCAAAATCTGCAAACATATTTTCCCTCCTACTGTGTAATAGAAAACTCTTTTGTTTGTGATTTTAAAATAGGCTTCAAATCCCAAAAGATTTGAAGCCTACCTAGTGTCTTAATTTAATTATTCAGCTACCGGATATACAGAAACCTGTTTTTTGTCTCTGCCTTTTCTTTCAAATCTAACGATTCCGTCTGAAGTAGCAAATAATGTATCGTCACCACCACGTCCAACATTTACGCCTGGGTGAATCTTTGTTCCACGCTGTCTGTAAAGAATGTTTCCAGCTTTAACAAACTGTCCGTCTGCTCTCTTAGCACCAAGTCTCTTTGATTCTGAGTCTCTACCGTTCTTTGTAGAACCCATACCTTTTTTATGAGCGAAAAACTGAAGGTTCATCTTCATCATAGCTATACCTCCTTATAATCTAATGTTAT
>URQO01000066.1 GCA_900550135.1 uncultured Eubacterium sp. | reverse complement strand
ATCGGTTGGGGTAACCAAATCAGGTCTTATGTTATGCAACCATACACTATGGTAAAAGACCATAGAACCAATGAGGAGGTGGCAGATGTGAACAAAGTACTGGACGGTTATTTAGATCCTTTTATAAATGCATATCTAAAGTGGATTAATCAGCAAAGCAATGGATAAATATTCATAATTTAGTTGATAATTATAAAAAGTCGTGTTAGAATTTACGGAGAATTTGGACCATTAAATGGTTTCAATATAGAGGCACATAAGGAGGAAATATGATAAAAGTAGCAATCTTAGGATATGGAACAGTTGGATCTGGTGTATTTGAGATTATAAATGAAAATAAAGAATTAATTACAGCAAATGCAGGCAATGAAATAGAGGTAAAATATGTCCTTGATTTAAGAGACTTCCCTGGAGATCCATGTGAAAAAGTACTTGTACATGATTACAATGTTATATTAAATGACCCTGAAGTAGAGGTTATAATAGAAGTTATGGGTGGAATTAATCCGGCATATGATTTTGTAAAATCAGCACTTTTAGCAAAGAAGAGTGTATGTACATCAAACAAAGAATTGGTAGCAAAGCATGGAGCTGAACTTATTAAGATTGCTCAGTCAAATAATAGAAACTTCTTATTTGAAGCAGCTGTTGGTGGTGGTATTCCTATTATCAGACCAATGAATATGCATATTACAGCTGATAAGATTATAGAAATTGCAGGCATCTTAAATGGTACAACAAACTACATCCTTACAAAGATGGACAAAGAAGGTGCAGATTTTGACAGTACACTAAAAAAAGCACAGGATTTAGGTTATGCAGAAAGAAATCCTGAAGCTGACATTGAAGGATTTGATGCAGTTAGAAAGATTGCAATATTAGCATCCCTTGCAAAAGGAAAAACAGTAGATTTTGAAGAAATATACACAGAAGGTATTTCAAAAATCACAGCAGAAGATTTTAAATATGCAAAAGCCATGGGACGTTCAATTAAATTAATTGGAAAGTGTAAAAATGAAGAATCAGGTGTAGTATGTTCTGTTGCACCTAGACTTTTGGCACCTGAACATCCATTGTACAACGTAAGTGGAGTGACAAATGGTATACTTGTGCGTGGAAACATGGTAGGTGATTTGGTATTTATTGGAAGCGGTGCAGGAAAGCTCCCTACAGCTAGTGCAGTAGTATCTGACGTGGTTGATAGTGTGCGTCACTTAAATGTGTCAACAACTGTGATGTGGGATGAAGAAAAGTTAGAAGTAGAAGACTTCTCAAAATCAAGAAAGAAGTTCTTTGTAAGAACTGAAAAGTCAAAAGAAGAAGTAGAGAAAGTATTTGGAACAGTTGAATATATAGATGCAAAAGTTCAAAATGAAATCGGTTTTGTAACAGAGAAGCTTAGCGAAGAAGATTTTGCAAAAAAAGCAGCTGAGTTAGGAAATGTGATTTCAAGAATCAGAATCGAGGGTTAATAAAAAATCGGGTAGGCAACTACTCGATTTTCTGATAATATTATTAAAACAGTTGACTTAAATCAGATTATTCATATAATAAAATATGTCAATAAACACGAGAAGGGAATCAGATTAATGAAAGAGACAAAGGTAGTAAAATTTGGTGGTAGCTCGCTTGCAGACGCAAATCAGTTTAAGAAGGTTGCAGATATTATCTTAGCAGATCCTGCAAGAAGATTTGTGGTAGCATCAGCTCCCGGCAAACGATTTGTACAAGATATAAAGGTAACAGATATGCTTTACAACTGTTACGAAATGGCTTCAGAAGGAGAAAACTTTGATGAACAGTTTGCCCTTATAAAGGAAAGATACAATGGTATTATAGAAGGCTTAGGCATTGAGAATTTTTCTCTTGAAGAGGACTTTGATATTATAAAAGGTGCTTTTTCTCATATGGCAGGTAGGGATTACGCAGCCAGCCGTGGAGAATACCTTAACAGCAAAGTATTAGCAAAATATTTAGGATTTGATTTTATCGATGCTGCAAAATATATTTATTTTGATGAAAGAGGAGAGTTTGATTGGGAAAAAACATCTAAGAAACTTTCACCAAAGCTTGCATCAACAGAATATGCAGTTATACCTGGGTTCTATGGTTCTATGCCAAATGGTACAATTAAGACATTTTCAAGAGGTGGATCCGATGTAACAGGTTCAATTGTTGCAAGAGCAGCAGATGCGAAAATCTATGAGAACTGGACTGACGTTAGTGGATTCCTTATTTGTGATCCAAGAATTGTAAACGATCCAAGTCCAATTAAGACTATCACATATGCAGAACTTAGGGAGTTAGCATACATGGGTGCAACTGTATTACATGAGGATGCAATATTCCCGGTAAGAGCAGCAGGTATCCCTGTAAATATTAAAAATACAAACTGTCCACAGGACAGAGGTACAATGATTGTATCAGAGACAGCTGAACCTTGTGAACACATTATTACAGGTATCGCAGGAAAGAAAGGTATGTCTGTTATTAACATCGAAAAAGATAAGATGAACAGTGAAGTAGGTTTTGGTAGAAACGTACTTCGCGCCCTTGAAAAGAGCAATGTAAGTTTTGAACATATGCCTTCAGGCGTTGACACTATGAGTGTTGTTATTCAGACAGAAGCATTAGCAGGTAAAGAGACTGTTATATTAGATGAAATCCGCTCAAGAGTTCATCCAGATCAGTTGTTTATTGAAAGTGATTTGGCGCTTATTGCAGTTGTAGGCCGTGGAATGAAGAGCGCAAGAGGAACTGCAGCCATTTTATTTACAGCATTAGCTGAAGCCAGAGTCAATATTAAAATGATTGACCAGGGTTCATCAGAGTTGAACATCATTATAGGTGTTGCCGATGAAGACTTTGAGGTTGCTATGCGCGCAATTTACAACGCATTTATAAAAGTAAAAAAATAAAAAAATATGTATTGTTACATTGACAAAAAAATAACAAAGTATTATTATAGAAAAGAATAATTTAATAGAGAAATTCTTCGGGGTAGGGTGCAAGTCCCAACCGGCTGTAATTGCTTAGCATAAGTCAGCGAGCCGCAAGGCATGATACGGTGTGATTCCGTAACCGACAGTAAAGTCTGGATGAGAGAAGATAGAGCATTTTGTTTGATATGGCAGAACAAGACATATCAGATGAACGATTATAATCTATGATTTCAAAGCCCTGAATATCTCAGGGCTTTTTCTTTTGCCTGTTTGACATAATATTAGCAAGAGCAAAAGGATTGAAGAATTTCCTAACTGTATTAAAAGTGCTTAAATACAGTTCATAATTATTTTGCAAAGCAAAATATTAAAAGTAGGAAAGGAGATTTATTATGAACAAATTATTCACAACAAAAAAACTTGTTTTAATTGCAGTTTTTTCTGCACTGGCATTTGTATTGATGCTGTTTGAATTCCCATTACCATTTATTGCACCAAGCTTTTATGAAATTGATTTAAGCGAAGTGCCTGTACTTCTTGGCTCATTTATTATGGGACCTGTTGCAGGAGTGATTATCGAGGCTATTAAGATTATTCTTAAGGTGTTAATTAAAGGAACAACTACAGGATATGTAGGAGATGTAGCAAACTTCATTATTGGATGTTGTCTTGTAGTACCGGCTGGTGTAGCTTACAAAATCAAAAAATCAAAAAAAGCAGCACTTATAGGTTTGGCTATTGGCACACTTATCATGATTTTAGGAGGAGTTATTGCAAATTATTATTTCTTAATTCCGATTTATTCAAAATTTATGCCATTAGATGCAATTATTCAGGCAGGAAAAGCTATTAATCCAGCAGTATCAAGCACATTATCACTTGTTTTTATCTGCGTGGCACCATTTAACCTGTTAAAAGGAATTATAGTCAGCCTTATAACAGTGCTTCTTTACAAACGTACAAGTAATTTTATAAAAAATATAGGACACTAAAATCCTTTTAAGAGATATTAAAAACGTATACCATATTCTTCAAGAGCTATTGAAGAATATAGTATACAAAAACAATCCAAGAGATATTAAAGGATATAGCATACAAATAATCCGAAAAGATATTAAAAAATAACAGTATGAAAACAAAACTTAAAATTAATTCGTATGAAAAAATAATTAAACAAAAATTAAAGTAAAAGTAAAATCCATATAATATAAAATCTTATTAAATAATAATAAGATTTGAAAAACAGAGGAATATTGTTTATACTTATCAGGGTAAGCAATATTCCTTTTTGCTATGAATATGATTTTGTGTAAAAAAGAACAGTAACAAAAAGGAATATAGTAAAATACAAATAATGATATGGAAAATCCAATAATAACATTTTTTAAGAACAAATGGAGGATTTATGATATATGAATCAATGTCTGAAAAAGACACTTTTGAATTTGGAAAAAAGTTAGGCGAAAAGGCAACTGCCGGTCAGATCATCTGTTTAGATGGTGATTTGGGAGTAGGCAAGACTGTATTCACTCAAGGTTTCGCAAAAGGACTTGGCATAGAAGACAGCGTAAACAGCCCTACATTTACTATTATACAGATCTATGATGAAGGAAGATTACCATTGTATCATTTTGATGTATATAGAATTGGTGAGCCTGAAGAAATGTACGAAATAGGATATGAAGAATATTTCTTTGGAGAAGGAGTGTGCCTTATTGAATGGTCAAAACTTATTGAAGAACTGATTCCTGATGAGGCAATTACGGTAACAATAGAAAAAGATTTATCGAAAGGTTTAGATTACAGAAAAATATCAGTGGAGGAACAATGAAGATATTAGCAATAGATAGTTCGTCAATGGTTGCAACTGTGGCTGTAGTTACAGATGAAATTTTAAATGCAGAATATACTATCAATCATAAAAAAACACATTCCCAGACATTATTGCCTATGATTGACGAAATTAAGAAAACAATAGATTTGGATATGGAAACATTGGATGCAATCGCAGTTTCAAAGGGCCCAGGTTCATATACAGGCCTTAGAATAGGAAGTGCAACAGCGAAAGGTTTTGGACTTGCACTTAACATTCCGATTATCAGTGTACCTACAATGGATGCTTTGGCATACAATATGTTTTCCACAAAATATCTTGTATGTCCAATAATGGATGCAAGAAGAGGCCAGGTTTACACAGGTCTTTATAGTTTTGAACAAGATGAGATGATTGTTCAAAAAGAACAGTGTATTATGATGATAGAGGATTTGATAGATGAGCTTAATAAAAGAGAAGAACCAGTTATCTTTTTAGGAGATGGCGTAGATACTCAAAAAGATATAATAGAAGAAAAACTAAACATACCACATTTTTATGCACCATCATCAATGAACAGGCAAAAAGCTTCAAGTGTGGCAGCTCTTGGTATGGTTTATTACAAACAGGGAAAATATGAACCGGCAGCAGAGCATAAGCCTGAATATTTAAGATTGTCACAGGCAGAGCGTGAATTAAAAGAAAAGATGGCACAGAAAAATGATTAACATTAGAAATATGACATTAGATGATATTGAAAGTGTATTTGAAATTGAAAAAAGCATATTTTCAATACCATGGTCCAAAAAGTCTTTTGAAAGTTCAATAAGCAGTAAAGATACTATATATATTGTGGCCACAATTGATGAAAAGATAGTTGGCTATCTGGGAATATACATTTTGGGTGACCAATCAGATATATCTAATGTCTGCGTTCATAAAGATTATAGAAGAATGCACATTGCAGAAGCAATGCTTTCTTATATATTTGACAGAGCAAAAAGCAACAATGTTAAAGAAATTACTTTGGAAGTTAGAGAATCTAATGTGGCAGCAATAAGTCTATATGAAAAGATGGGCTTTAAAGAGATTGGTATACGAAAAAATTATTACCAAAAACCTTTGGAAAACGGATTGCTTATGTGGAAACAAAACCTATAAGCACCATAAGTTTCCACTATCAATTTTTAATCAACCATAATAAAATGTATTGGAAATAAAAACAGATACAGCAAAGAAAAATGGAGATTAATATGAAAAAATACAATAATGGAATTCTTGAAAAAGTAATATGCAACAAATGTGGAAAAGAACTTAAGGTTGACAATGGGATTATAGGAGAGGGAGTGTTCTCGGTTGATTATAAGTGGGGATACTTCTCTGAAAAAGACAGTGAAAATCATAAATTTGATTTATGCGAAAATTGTTATGATAAAATAGTCAGTCAGTTTGTATATCCCGTTGAAAATAAAGAATATAAAGAACTGATATAGTACAAATATATTAATAATTAGATTGATACAAAATTATAAACTGAATTGACACAAAATCATAAATTGAAATAACACAAAAATATTTATTAATTAAATTCAACACAATTATATTATAGTGAAAGAGGGAAATATGTTAGATGTATGTTTGTTAGGAACAGGGGGGATGATGCCCCTGCCAAGAAGATGGCTTACCTCGTTAATGTGTAGAATTAACGGAAGCAATATATTAATAGACTGTGGTGAAGGTACCCAGGTGGCAATAAAAGAAAAAGGGTGGAACTTTAAACCAATAGATGTGATTTGCTTTACCCATTATCATGCAGATCATATTAGTGGTTTACCAGGTCTTTTGCTAACGATGGGAAACACAGAGCGTAAAGAACCTCTTACATTAATAGGACCCAAAGGTCTTCAAAGGGTGGTTGGTGCACTGAGAACCATAGCGCCTGAACTGCCTTTTGAGATTAAATATATTGAAATAACAGATAATGAGCAGACTATAGAATTTGAAAAATACAGAATAAAGACCTTTAAGGTGAAACATAACGTTACATGTTATGGATATTCTATAGAAATAGACAGAAGTGGCAAATTTGACCCTGAAAAGGCAAAAAAACTTCAGTTACCTGTAACTAACTGGGGGCTTTTGCAAAAAGGAGAAAAAGTAGAATATAATGGCGAAATTTACACGCCTGATATGGTAATGGGAAAACCAAGAAAGGGACTGAAAGTTACTTATACAACAGATACACGACCGGTGGACGCAATAATAGAGGCAGCAAAGGGTGCAGATTTGTTTATATGCGAAGGCATGTATGGAGAGGATGACAAAGATCAAAAAGCAATAGAACATAAGCATATGACATTTAAAGAAGCAGCAAATATAGCAAAACAGGCAAATCCTAAAGAAATGTGGCTTACACATTTTAGTCCGTCTTTAGTGAAACCGTGGCTATATATGGATAAAGTGACAGAAATTTTCCCCAATGCAAAGGCGGGAAAAGATGGAATGTCAGTAGATTTACTGTTTGAAGAATAAAAGAATAAATAGAGGTAGCATTTTGAAAGATATAAAAATATTAGCAATAGAAAGTTCCTGTGATGAAACAGCAGCAGCAGTAGTAGTAAATGGAAGGGATGCGTTATCAAACGTAATATCATCCCAAATTGACTTACATACATTATATGGAGGCGTAGTGCCTGAAATTGCATCAAGAAAGCATATAGAGAATATCAATTATGTTATAGAAAAAGCGTTGGCTGAAGCGAAAGTTAAATTAGATGATATAGATGCAATAGGTGTAACATACGGTCCGGGACTGGTTGGAGCATTATTGGTAGGTGTAGCAGAAGCAAAGGCAATATCATTTGCAAAAGACATTCCTCTGATTGGAGTGCATCATATTGAGGGACATATATGTGCAAATTATGTGGAAAATAAAGAATTAAAACCTCCATTTGTATGTCTTGTTGTATCAGGAGGACATACTCATCTTGTAGTGGTTGAAGATTACGGAAAGTATAGAATACTTGGAAAGACAAGAGACGATGCAGCAGGAGAAGCCTTCGACAAAGTAGCAAGGGCAATAGGATTAGGGTATCCCGGAGGCCCTAAAATCGATAAAATTTCAAAAGAGGGTAATCCGCATGCTTATGAATTTCCAAGAGCAAAGATTACTGACAGTATTTATGACTTTAGTTTTAGTGGATTAAAGTCAGCAGTGTTAAATCAACTTAATTTATCAAAAATGAAAGGGGAAGAAATAAATTCTGCTGATGTGGCAGCTTCTTTCCAAAATTGTGTGGTAGATACATTGGTTACACGTGCAATGCATGCACTGAAAGAAACTGGAATGAAAAAGTTTGCAATAGCAGGTGGAGTGGCTTCAAATACAGCCATAAGAAAAGCGTTTAAGGAAGAATGTGAGAAAAGAAATGTAGAATTCTATCATCCTTCGCCAATCTTGTGTACAGACAATGCAGTAATGATAGGATCAGCAGCATATTATGAGTATATTAATGGCGTAAGAGATGGTTGGGATTTGAATGCTATTCCGAATCTAAAGTTGGGAGAAAGATAGTATGGAAAACATTACAGCAATAATTTTAGCTGCCGGCAGTGGCAGTCGCATGAACAGCAAAATAAAAAAACAATTCATGGAAATAAATGGAAAACCAATAATATGGTATTCCCTTTTTGCGTTTGAAAATAATAGTATAGTTGATCAGATTGTATTGGTAACAGGAAAAGAAGATGTAGAATATTGTAAAAGAGAAATAGTTGAAAAATACAATTTTAAAAAAGTAGCAAATGTAATAGCCGGTGGAAATGAAAGATATGAATCTGTTTACAATGGTCTCAAAGAAATAAGAGACGGTATTGTTTTAATACATGACGGAGCGAGACCAATGATAACCAATGAAATTATAGAAAAATGTGTACAGGCAGTAAAAGAAAATGGCGCTTGTATTGTTGGAGTACCATCAAAAGACACTATAAAAATAGTAAATGATAATCAAGTCATTGTGGGGACACCTGACAGGAGTACACTGTGGAGCGCACAAACTCCCCAGTGTTTTAAGGCAGACATAGTAAAGGATGCCTATGAAAAATTAATGTATGATAATAATAGAAATGTAACAGATGATGCCATGGTTGTGGAAAAATATACCAATCATACAGTAAAGTTTGTAGAAGGAGATTATTCTAACATTAAGGTCACAACCCCTGTGGATATAGCATATATAGAGGCTTTGCTACAGAAAAAAACAGTGTTAAAATAAGCAGTAAGAAAAGAAAAATAAAAAAAATGAAAAAAAATGTTGACAAGAAAATAACTTGATGATATTATAGTCAAGCACGTTACGAAACACGTGTTACGGAGAGGTGTCCGAGTGGTTTATGGTGCCGGTCTTGAAAACCGGTGTGGTTAGTCCCACCGTGGGTTCGAATCCCACCTTCTCCGCTGTATATAACATATAGTGATTGACAACTACTTGGAGAAGTACCCAAGTGGCTGAAGGGGCTCCCCTGGAAAGGGAGTAGGTCGTTAATAGCGGCGCGAGGGTTCAAATCCCTCCTTCTCCGTTTTAAAACTTCTCTTAAAACTTTTGAAAAAGTTTTAAAAAGTTGTTGACAACACCAGAAAGAAGTGTTAATATACTCTTCGCGTCAAAAAAACACAGAAGATGCCAACAAGATAAAAAAACAAAAAGTTTAAAAAGTTGTTGACAAGCCAAAACGGATGTGATAAAATGATGCGGCTGTCAAACGAGAGCTGGAGACAACAAAATAAAAATAAAAAAGTTGTTGACAAGTTAATATAGATATGATATATTAATACGGCTGTCGAAAA
>URQO01000065.1 GCA_900550135.1 uncultured Eubacterium sp. | reverse complement strand
AGGCCTATTAATTATATTTAAATATTTAATTTACAGAAAAACTTTCACACTCTCAATTTATGTTACTAGCATTTTTTTATTTGTTATTACTATTTAAACTGATGATTCTGTATCTGAAGTCTTGCACCGCTTACATATCCACTAAAGAATAAATAACTTGACATGTTAATGTTTTTCCTTTTGTATGAAATGTTTTTATTATTGTTAAGTGCAAATCTTGCAGCCTTAATACAATCTTTGTTTAACCTGCCACTGTCATAAAGTGATAGTGACTTGTTTAATGAACCGTTACTTACAGGTCCAAACTGATGTGGCTGATAAATAACACCCTTTAATGAGTTTGGAAAACTTGAAGATTTCACTCTGTTCATAATAACAATACCAACTGCCTTCTTCCCGGCATAGCATTCAGCACCGGCTTCGCTATAAATAATAGAAGACATAAGTCTTAACTGTTTCTTAGAATAGTTGTTCTTAACTGTTACGTTAATGTTTGCGTAAAACTTATTGTTTCTTTTGGCAACTAACTTAACAACAGCAGAACCTTTCTTTAATCCTTTTATTACACCACTTGCTGATACTGAAGCAACTTTTGTATTACTTGATGTAATGGTGTAATTCTTCATTGTGTTCTTTTTTATCTTTAGAATATTGTAAGCTTTTGTGTTTTTGTTAACCTTGACTGTAGAATTGTAAGTCTTAGGTTGGCTGTAAGCTTTTACTGCGGTAGTACTAACGGTACATGCAATAAATAGTAAAAACATTAAACTAAAAATCTTACTTTTCAAAATAACCTCCAATTTGTTACGAAAATGTTACATTTGTATCACGAGAAGCAATTATGCCGTAAAATTTGTAAAATGTCAAGTGGAATAATGTAACATAACAGGAAAAACTTAGCAAATAAGCCATAAGGTTAAAAATATTAAAAATAAGAAAATAATTATAAAAATAATTAAGAAAATGCAAGCTTTAATATATAAATTTAGAAAAAATGGTAAAAAATATTGATTATAAGGGCAGTGTGGAAGGTTAATTAAATTAAGTAAAGTATGTTTTGTGTGAAAGAATTTTATAAATGAATCTGTATAAATAGGTATAAAGTGCAAAAAATATACCAGAAAAAGGTAGAAAATTAATGAAAAAAAAGCTAAAGTAATAAAGAAATAAATTTGGCGTTTACAAAATTTATAAAGTGTTATATAATTCCTAGTGAAAAGATAGGAATTAAAGGAGGAAAGTATTATGTATATATATGCAGATAATGCAGCAACAACAAAGACAAGCCAGTCGGCAATTGATGCAATGGTTAAGACTATGACAGATGTATATGGCAATCCATCAAGTCTCCATAGTGTTGGTCAGAAGGCAAAGGAAGTATTGGAAAAGGCAAGAGTGGACGTGGCAAAGTGCATTGGTGCTGATTTTAAGGATATATATTTTACTTCAGGTGGTAGTGAGGCAGACAATCAGGCAATTATATCAGCTGCAAAGTTTGGCGCTCTTAAAAATAAAAAACATATTATTTCAACGAAAATTGAGCATCATGCAGTCCTTCATACTTTAAACAAGTTAGAAAAAGAAGGATATGAAATTACATTATTGGATGTTCCTGAAAATGGTATTGTAAACGTAGAAGATGTTGAAAATGCCATTAGAGAAGATACGGTACTTGTTACAATCATGTTTGCAAACAACGAGATTGGAACAATACAGCCTATTAAGAAAATAGGTGAGATTTGTAAAAAACATGGAGTTATTTTCCATACAGATGCTGTACAGGCAGCAGGTCATGTGCCAATTGATGTTGAGGAAATGAATATAGATATGCTTTCAATATCAGGACACAAGTTCCATGGTCCGGAAGGTGTTGGAGTTCTTTATGCAAGAAAGAAAGTTCCACTTACAAATGTTATCGAAGGTGGAGCGCAGGAAAGAGGCAAAAGAGCAGGTACTGAAAACCTTCCTGCTATTGTAGGTATGGCAGTTGCATTAAAAGAAGCATGTGAACATATGGACGAAGTAGCTAAAAAGGAAATCGCTCTTAGAGACAGACTTATCAATGGATTGTCACAGATTAGCCATTCTATGTTAAATGGCGATTCTGTTAAAAGACTTCCATCAAATGTAAACTATATTTTTGAGGGAATTGAAGGTGAATCCCTTCTATTATTATTAGATGCAAGAGGAATTGCAGCTTCATCAGGTTCAGCCTGCACATCAGGTTCCCTTGACCCAAGCCATGTTTTACTTGCAATAGGAAGACCACATGAGATTGCTCATGGTTCACTTAGATTAACTATATCAGAAGAAACAACTGAAGAAGACATTGATTATATAGTAGAAAATACAAAAGAAGTAGTGGCTTATTTAAGAAGCATTTCACCTGTTTGGTCAAAGATGGTTGCCGAAGGTATTGCAGAATAAGTTAATAAGTGTTGAAAGGAGAACCGATATGTTATATAGTGAAAAAGTAATGGATCATTTTATGAATCCAAGAAATGTAGGAACAATAGAAAATCCGGATGGTGTTGGCGAAGTTGGCAATGCAAAGTGTGGCGACATCATGAAAATATTTATAAAGGTAGACAATGACATTATTTCAGATGTTAAATTCCAGACATTTGGATGTGGTTCAGCTATTGCCAGCAGTTCAATGGCAACTGAATTGATTAAAGGAAAGCCAATCAGTCAGGCGCTTGAACTTACAAACAAGGCTGTAGCAGAGGCACTTGATGGTTTGCCTGCACATAAGTTTCATTGTTCAGTATTAGCAGAAGAGGCTATTAAGGCTGCAATTGAAGATTATGAAAGCAAAAAGGGTAAATAATCATTGCAAGAACCATTTTTCTCTTGCAATCTATTGATTACTATGTTTTAATGTGCTTTGATAAGGATTAAATCAAAATTAAAAAAGGATTGGAAGAAAAAAGTGGGTATTAAACAGATTCAAGATGAGATTTTTAAGTTAAAAAAAGAGAAAGATATTTGTATTTTGGCACATTGTTACCAAAATCCTGAAATATTAGAAGTAGCTGATTTTACAGGAGATAGTTTTGGATTGTCAGTAGAGGCAGCAAAGACAGATGCAAAGACTGTTATTATGTGTGGTGTTAGATTTATGGCTGAAACTGTAAAAATTTTATCACCGGACAAGAAGGTTATTTTATCAAATGAAGATGCAGGATGTCCTATGGCAGAGATGATGGACAGGGATTTAATTGCACAGGTAAAGAAAAGTTATCCTGATTACACAGTAGTTGCATACATAAATACAACCAGTGAGTTAAAGACTATTTGCGATGTATGTGTTACATCTTCATCAGCAGTTAAAATATGTAAAAAACTGGAAAATGACAAGATTTTGTTTATTCCGGATTGCAACTTAGGTGATTGGGTTTCAAAGCAGATTCCTGAAAAAGAATTTAAACTTTTATCAGGTGGTTGCCCTACTCATGCAAGAATGAGCAAGGAAGATGTAGTAAAGGCAAAAGCAAAATGGCCAAATGCTAAGGTATTAGTTCATCCTGAATGTAAGCCGGAAGTTGTTGAGTTATCAGATTACGCAGGTTCAACTACAGGAATTATGAGCTTTGCAAAAAACAGTGATGATAAGGAATTTATTATCGGAACAGAAAATTCAATAGTAACTCATTTGCAGATGGAATGTCCTGATAAGATTTTCCATCCACTTTCAAAAGATTGTGTATGCCACAACATGAAGGCTACTACATTAACAGATGTGCTTAATTGCTGTAAGGGCATTGGCGGCGATGTTATTGAATTGGATGAAGATACAAGATTAAAAGCAAAAGCCTGCATCGACAAAATGATTGAATTGGGTTAATATTATATAGAGATTTGTTTGAAACAGTGGTAAATAAACTGAAAAGTAAGATTCAATACTAAAACTTGAATGATTAAGGCAAATGACTAATGAAATATGAATCAAGAATAAGGCTTAAAATAAAGGCTTGAATTTGTGAGGATAAAAGATGAAAAAAGCATTGATAGCTATGAGTGGCGGCGTTGACAGTAGTGTCGCCGCCGTTTTTATGAAAGAAAAAGGATATGATCCAATTGGCGTGACCATGAAGCTTTACGACAATGAGGATATTAACATTTCAAACGAAAAGACCTGTTGCTCTTTAAGTGACATTGAAGATGCAAGAAGTATTGCATTTCAGGAAGGTTTTCCATATTACGTGTTCAATTTTAAGGCACAGTTTAGAGAAAAGGTAATGGATAAGTTTGTTAATTGTTACAAATGTGGCATGACACCAAATCCATGTATTGACTGCAACAGATATTTAAAGTTTGATGAGTTAGACCGAAGAGCAAAGGAACTTGGCTGTGATGTTATTGTTACAGGACATTATGCACGTATCAGATATGATGAGGCAACAGGCAAGTACCAGCTTTTAAAAGGTATTGATGATTCAAAAGATCAAAGTTATGTTTTGTATTATATGACTCAGGAGGAATTACAGCACACTATGTTTCCACTTGGTGAGTACACAAAGGATGAAATCCGAAAGATCGCTGAAGCTCATGAGTTAATTAATGCAAAGAAACATGACAGTCAGGATATTTGTTTTATTCCTGACGGCAATCATATGAAGTTTATAGAGGAGTATACTCATGAGAAGGTTGGCCGTGGCAATTTCCTTGATATCAATGGAAAGGTTATAGGTCAGCACAATGGGTATTATCGTTATACAGTAGGTCAGCGAAAAGGCATCAATGTAAACCGTGACGGTAAGCATTATGTGTTGGAAATTCGACCTGAAACAAATGAAGTAGTAGTTGGACGTAACAAGGATTTGTTTAAAAATCAATTGATTGCATCAGACTTTAATTGGATATCAGGCGAGACACCTACCAAACCTATTGCTGTGATGGGGCGTACAAGATATCATCAGCCACTTACAAAAGGTGTGGCAGAGGTGCTTGACAACGGAAATGTAAAAGTCACATTTGATGAACCAATTAGAGCCATTACAAAAGGACAGTCAGTTGTGCTGTACGACGGAGATGTTGTTTTAGGTGGTGGAGCAATCATTGAGTCCATGAATAGCCAATGTTAAACAGTTAAGAACATTCTTATATATTTTTTATTAAAAACACAGGATTTGTGGTAACACAGGTCTTGTGTTTTTATTTTTTAAGAAGTTATAAAATCAAAAATATGAAATAAGAACCTAGGCAGTGGCATATATTATAAAAAAAGCACGGAGTAAGTATGAAAAATACAAATTGGAAACAATTACTGACAGCCATATCCATACCTATTGGAGTAGGAATAGTATCATGGCTTCTTACATTAGGGACCACGGAGCAATATCAAAGAATTTATAAGCCACCATTGGCACCACCGGGATGGTTATTTCCTATTGTATGGACGATATTGTACATATTAATGGGAATAGCATCTTTTTATGTGTATAGAAGTAATTCAAAATACAAAACAGAGGCAATGAAAAAGTATGCTGTGCAACTACTGGCAAATGGAGTATGGTCAATTATTTTTTTTAGATTTAACATGTATTTAACTGCATTTGCATGGCTGATTATACTATGGTATTTGATTTTTATAACCATAAAATCCTTTGGGAAAATTGATAAAACAGCGATGAAATTAATGATTCCATATATTGTATGGGTAGCGTTTGCAGGATATTTGAATTTTATGATAGCAATTCATTATTTGTAATGAATAGTTAAAAATAATCATAATAAATTTATTGACAATATAGTAATACAATGATACTCTTTTATCAAGACAATAAATGAGCGAGAAGAATATGAAAGATATTAATTAGGGACAGAATTACAAAATCCAGACATTACATTAATTAATGAATCAGATCATCTGAAGTTCAATGTAATGGCTGGATTTTTTATAATATAAGAAAAATTTGATTTTTCACACAAGAGGACGAACGTGGATATGTGTGGGAGATATTGTGAGGGTTAAAGTACGATATTTATAAGTTATGTTTATTTTGTAATTAATTGAAGAGGCCTTGAGAAATAAACATAGTTATTTATATGAAAAAGAAACTTTTAAGAGAAACAATGGGAAGTTATGAAAGGAGAAAATGCATGAAGAGACGAAGGAATGCAAGTAAGTTTGCAGCGATTGCTATGGCAACTATTTTATCAACCACATGGTGTGGTAACATAAGAGCAAGTGAAAGAACAGGGACGGATGAAAGCAAAAGTGAATATGTTGTTCTAAATAAGAATGCTCAGAATAGTGATTATGAATAGACAGTAGAAACAAAATATTTGACTAATTCAGAAGCCACTCAGTTGGAATCTCAAAATGAAAATGTAATAGTTGAAAAAAACTTGAAAATCAAAGGCAGCTGGGATGATAATTATGTTGATCCTGATAAAGTATCTGATGATTGGAATATTAAAATGATTAATATGAAATCCGAAGATGTGAAAGAAAAATCAAATAAAGTAAAGGTTGCTTTAATTGATTCGGGTGTAGATGAGTGTGAAGGAATTCAGGTAAAGGAGAGATATAATCTGGTTCCATCAGAGAGTGGAGTAAATCCGGTATATGATGATATTACAGGACATGGAACGGCAATAGCTTCAATCATATGTGGTTCAAAAGATACGGATAGAAATTCATATGGAATAAATGAAAATATAGATTTATATTCGATAAAAATAATGGATGGGGATAACACGGCTCCATTAGACAGAGTTATAGAAGCAATATATAAAGCAATAGAATATAAAGTAAATATTATCAATATGAGTTTTGGAACTACACAGTATTCTGAAGCATTACATCAGGCGATAAAGGATGCCAACGAAGAAGGTATTTTAATAATTGCTGCAGCAGGAAATACAGGGACAGAAGGAGGAAATGTAGAATATCCAGCAGCGTTTCCGGAAGTTATGGCAGTAGGTGCAGTAAATTCAAATGCAGAGTTAAGTGATATTAGTGCAGATGGAAAAGAAATTGATGTGGTTGCACCGGGCGAAAATGTTAAAACAGCTTCAAGTTTTGGATTGGAAACAGTATCTTCAGGTACAAGTATGGCAGCTCCACATGTTGTAGGTTTGGCAAGTATACTGTGGCAGGAGGATATGACAAAATCATCTCAGTATATAAAAGAACTGATAATGGATAGTGCTAAGAAGCTTGAAGATAATAATACTACATATAAATTAATAGATATTGATTATGCAGTAGGCAATTACAAACAATTTGATAAAAACTATGGTGAAAAAAGTGACACTATAGAGAAAAATGTTAGTAAGCCTATTGTATGTAATGAGATGGCAAAGGTCACTGCAAGATGGTCTAAAAATAAACATGGTTTGCTGGTTTTGAATAATGCAAATGGAAAATTATCAGATGAACAAGTAAAGATGATACGAGCAGGAATAAGATATAATGATGAAATTCTATCAGGAAGCGGCAATTCGAACGATGGAATAAAATATGACAGGAGAGTATGGCATTCATTAACCAGGAGAAATAATTATATGGCAACAATAAATTTTGTTGGAAGAATTATTCAAAGTGAAAATTGTGATACAAATATTAAATACGATTCAGTTCTACATTTTTCTGAAGCAAATATGGATAGAATGAAAAAAGACATTAATGCAATTTCTAAAGATAAGTTACTTAAAATAGGTTTACATGGAGATAAAAACAGCAGTGGATATAAGAATTTAAACTTTAATATAAGAATGAAGCGTTTATTAATGTTTGGAATGGAATTACATATTATAACAGATACTTTTGCACACAGAGCGTATGGTTTAAAACCATATTTACAGGGAAATGATCCTAATCATTGGGTTAAAGTTACAACAAATGATGAAGAGGGTACTTCGGCAGATGATGTTAACCTCTACCCATCAAGATATAAATGTGCTGGAAAAGTTGTCAAAAATGTAATGAATCAATGCTTAAAATTTGATAGTAGCAATATGGTGAAAATGAAAGACACAGGATTAATTCTGAGTAAGCAAATTGTTTACAATAATACATTTGCAACACCAGGAACATTGCCAAGTCAAAATGATTTATTCTTATTATATAGATTAGATTCATATTCAGAAGCTAACAAGAAATATGATGTAACATATAATAATTACGAAAATCAGTTAATACAATCATCAGCTGAATTTGATAATTTAGATTAAAAGCAGATTATTATGATATGAACGCAGATGAAAGAGTAAATTATTATTCAGTAATTAACTTGAAAGGAATAGAAAATTTATAGTTGTAAAATGCAATAAAATGAGAATATTCATCGTTATACTTGTAACAACAAAATTAAATTATAAAACGTAGGTTTTATAGGACAGGAGGTAAATATGAAAAAAATCGTAAAAACAATGGCAGTAGTGATGGCTATCACAATGACAATAACCATGGTACCCGCAAAAACACAGGTAAATGCCAAAAGTAAAAAAGCCGTAAAAGCAAAAGCAGTATGCAGTTTGAAAAAAGGAACATTAACTATTTCCGGAAAAGGTGCTGTTCCAAAAACAAAGAAATTTAGAAACAACAGCAAAATAAAAAAAGTAGTTGTAAAGAAAGGGGTTACATCAATTCCATACAAGACATTTTACAAATGTAAAAATCTTGCTGAAGTTAAATTTTCAAGTACAGTTAAAAACATTGGCATTGAAAGTTTTTACGGAACAAAAATTTCAAAAGTAACTGTTCCTAATAATGTAAAAGCAATTGGTCAGGGAGCTTTTGGTGGAAATAAAAACTTAAAGACAATAAAAATTCCTGGGACAATTAAAGTAAACACAAAAAATGAAAGCCGTGGAATTGAAAGTATTGCATATGGAAGTGCACCGGAAAAAGTTTATTTTGGCGAACCATTTAAGTTAAACACAGTATCATATGTAAACGGAAAAAATTATATTGTATCTGTAAAAAACAAGAAGTATGTTACAAAAAACGGTATAATTTTTACAAAGGATGAAAAAACATTGGTAAGAGTTCCAAGTGAAACTGAAGAACTTAATATTCCACAGGGCTGTGAAAAATTTGCATTGCAATCTATTCTGTACGGAACAGGAGAGGGTGATGGTGACATTACTCCAAGATGTAATAATTTAAAGAAAATAGTTATTCCTGAAACAGTAAAAAGTATTGATACAAGTTCTTACAAAGGTAGGAATTGTGCCAGATCTTTTGAAGAAAATAAGGAAGTTATTATTGAAAATAAGAACTTAGATTCAAAGAGTGTAATCAGTCTGTGTAATTTATCAAATACAGCTTCATTGGAAAAAGTTGCTCCACAGGTAAATTGCATTAATATAAAAGACGGAATGTATATTACAAATGACAACATTATGTTAGCATTTACAATGAAAGATAATACACTTAATATTCCGGAAGGTGTAAAAAGAGTTGAGTCAAACATTATTGTGTTGCCGGAAAAAATCAGGGCACAGAGATCTCTTTATGAAATTGTATTTCCTGACACAGTAACCGAAATTGGCGAAAAAGCATTTACATATTATGACAATTTGCAGAAGGTTGTGTTGTCAAAGAATCTTAAGACAATAGGCGATTACGCATTTTATCATTGTGGTATTAGAACAATTGTAATGCCATCACCAATTGAAAAAGTTGGAAAAGAAGTGTTTGGCGAAACACCAATTGAAAAAGTTATAAACGCAAAATAAATTAATAATTAAAACAAAATACCAGGATGATGCAGTCTCTATAGTTTTTATAGAGGCTGCAATTTTGTTTTTGATGAACTTATTATTACTTAACAAATGCTTTTAAATAAATTCCCCCAAATAAGTTTCTGTATTTTATTACAAGAATATATGTGATATAATTTTGATTTGTTGAGGTACAGTTTATAGAATAATTATAGAAAGTTGAAAAACTGATTAGAGTCTATATTTATCCCCCACTCCGAAAACAAATGCTTTTGAAATGAGCAAAATCTTTAAAGATAAGAAGCAAACAACTAATAGTTGTTGCTGAATAAGTTTCAAAAGCTTGAAATAAAGAAACAATAAAATGTAAATTCTAGAAAGAGAGGTATAGAATTATGAAAGTAAAAAGAATTTTAAGTTTTGTATTGGTAATTATTATGTCAATTGGTATTGTGGGAATTAGTGATATTAATAATACCAATGCCGCAAGTAGTAATAAAGAAATTTATGATATTGGAGGATTAGGAGAATATGATATTTATTTAGGTGGAAATAAAACTATTGA
>URQO01000064.1 GCA_900550135.1 uncultured Eubacterium sp. | reverse complement strand
ACAGTGGTGGCTAGTATGGCAGGTGCAACTATTGCCGCCGGATTTGCTGAGTTGTACTGACTTCTATATGCAATAATATTAACCGGTATTAACTGTAAAGATGATATATTCAATACTAAAAATGTACACATCTCGTTTGTAGCTATATGACTGGAAATAACTTTTCCATTCTGTTTTATTGGATTTTTTGCCATTTCTTCCATAGCTTTAAGTCCTGCCGGCGTTGCTGCCCACCCAAGTCCTAATATGTTTGCAATAATATTTGTAGTTATATGAATCTGCGCCGGATGTTTCTTGGGAATATTTGGAAAAATCCATCTGACAAATGGTGATATTGCCTTTTGTGCTCTTGCTATCAATCCCGAGTTTTCTGCAATTTTCATAAACCCCATCCACATACTCATTATTCCAAGCATTGTTATACACAATTTTACAGATTCTTCTGCTGCATCAATTGCTCCATTTCCTATCTTATCAAGGCTTCCCGTAAATGCCCCATACACAATTCCAATTACAATCATAAATGCCCAAATATAGTTTAACATGTGTCTTACTCACTGTTTTTTTATACATATTATTAAGAATATACTCCTTATATTACAAATTATTTTTTTGAGCAAAAATGCTTCATTTTCTAGTACTTTTTCCTATTTATGTCTGATTTTTTATTGATTTTTACAAATTATTTTACTAAAGAAAACTATGCTACTTATATCTTTTTGCATATTTATTCTATTTTTTAATATTTTTTGCTTAAAAGTTTGTAATATTTTACCCGCTTTTTTTTCTTGACTAAAAAAACCGTTAGTTTTAAGATGTATGCGAATGGCGAATTAAAGACAAGTCATTCAAGTTTTGTAGCAGCTTAAATAAAGGAGGTTTTTATTATGAAGACAGTTACAGTAAGCTTGAACTCAATTGACAAAGTAAAGTCTTTCGTTAAAGACATTACCAGATACGATAACGACTTTGACTTAGTTGCCGGTCACAATTTCATTGATGCTAAATCAATTATGGGCATTTTTTCTTTTGATTTATCAAAACCACTTCAGCTTAATATCCATTCAAAAAATCATGCCGATGAAATCATAAAGTCTTTGGACAAATACATTTGCTAATTATCAATTGAATTCATATACGTGACCCCGGGTCACACATACACCCCTAAAAAAGGGAAGTATATACAACTAATGTTGCCCATATACCTCCCTCTTTTTATGTTATATTAAAGATTTTTTAAATCTAACCCTTTAGGTAATTCTAACCTTTCAAATTGTATTGTTATTTCTAAATTAACTGATTATAAATATCTCTTTTGGATACACCTCTGTCTTTTGCTACCAATTTCATGGCATCTTTTTTAGAAATACCCTTATTCATATACAATTCCATATGTTCCTCTATAGACATAGACTCCCATTTCTGCATCTCTTCTTCTTTGATTTCAGATATTTCCTTCCCTGCAATAACCAGTACAAACTCTCCCTTTGGAGTATTTTCTTCGTAAAATTCTATTGCCCGGGCTATCGTAGTTTGCACAGCATCTTCGTATTTTTTCGTTAATTCCCTACAAATTGTAAGCGGTCTGTCCCCCAATGTTTTCTCCAAATCTTTTAATGTTTTTGTTAACCTGTGAGGTGCTTCATAAATTATAATTGTTCTTACTTCATTTTCTAAACTTTTTAACACCATTTGCTTTTCTTTTTTATCTTTTGGCAAAAAGGCTTCAAATACAAACCTTCTTGTTTTCTGACCTGACATAGTCAAAGCCGTAATACAGGCTGCTGCTCCCGGCAAAGATGTAACCTTTATACCTGCCTCATAACATTGTCTAACCAGCTCTTCTCCCGGATCTGATATGCCGGGAGTTCCTGCATCAGTTATGACCGCCACATTTTCTCCCTCTAAAATAGCTTCTACCAAAACTTTTGCCTTATCATATTTATTAAACTCATGATAGCTTGTCATAGGTGTCTTTATATTAAAATGATTTAGCAACTTAATGCTGTTTCGTGTATCTTCAGCAGCAATCAAATCCACTTCACTTAGCACTCTTACAACTCTATATGTAATGTCTTCCAAATTGCCAATTGGTGTAGCACACAAAAATAATTCTCCTGCCATATTTTTACCTTTTTCCATATATTTCTAATATTTCATTGGTATATACTCCCTGACTTTTATATACAATAAGGGGAGCTTCAACCTTCATCATTGACTTTCTGCCTCTATGCCCTTCTATTAAAATCATGTTGGCTTCTTTGTCCGCAAAGGGATGAACCATTCTAAGTCTCTTTGGTTCAAGTTTGTACTTATTCATAAGGGTTACAATCTCAACCAGTCTTCTTGGTCTGTGAACCATAAAAAATTTTCCACCTGGTTTTAAAACTTTTGCAGATTCTCTTATGACATCTTCCAACGTACATTTAACTTCATGTCGTGCAATTGTTTTTGGTTCATCAATATTCTTTATTCCATGATTTTCATTCATATAAGGCGGATTACATGTAACAATATCAAAAGTGGCTCCACCAAATATGGCTGAAGCCTCTTTTATATCACCTTTTACTATCTTAATTTTTTCATGCAAATCATTTAACAAAACACTACGTTCTGCCATCTGTGCACTTTCTTTTTGAATCTCCAACCCTACAAACTCTCTACCACTGGTTTTCGCTTCCAATAATATTGGTATAATTCCCGTGCCAGTGCCCATATCCAGCACTCTGTCACCATCTTTTACCTGAGCAAAACCTGACAGTAACACAGCATCCATTCCAAAGCAAAATCTGTCTTTGTCCTGAATAATTTTATATCCATTGCGTTCAAGGTCGTCTATTCTTTCACCTGTTTTTAATTCAATCTTCACTTTTTTCCTTACAAATCCTTTTTTATAAGTTTATTCAAATCCAATTCATCTTACATATTCTAATTTGATTTGAATTTTTCCTTATATTCTAACTTTATTTAGATTTTCAATATCTTTTAATAACTTCTAATCTAATTTTGATTTTTCTGTATCTTCTAATCTAACTTTGATTCTTCTGTATCTTCTAACTTCTTCAATTCCTTAATTTCTTCTGATGCCAAATCAAATTTCTTTTTCTTTGGCTTAAATTTCAATTCATTTACAGAATACTCTTTTACTTCTCTTTCATCATTCTGTTCAATAACGATTTTAACCTTCTGTCTTAACACATTTACACTTAATACTTCACCCTTAAATCCATCAAATGTTTTTACTTTTTCACCAACATTTGGCAAATTAGAATTTAAGTATTCATATGCTTCCTGCTCATTTTTAAGACAACACATAAGTCTTCCACAAATACCTGAAATTTTTGTTGGATTTAATGAAAGATTCTGCTCTTTTGCCATCTTTATTGACACCGGAATAAACTCTGACAAATAAGTATTACAGCACAATGGTCGTCCACAAATACCTATTCCACCAAGCATTTTTGTCTCATCTCTTACACCAACCTGTCTTAACTCTATTCTTGTTTTAAATACTGATGCCAAATCTTTAACTAATTCTCTAAAGTCAATTCTTCCATCAGCTGTAAAATAAAACAAAACTTTATTATTATCAAAAGTATACTCTGTATTAATTAATTTCATTTCAAGACCGTGCTTTTTAATTTTTTCCTTGCAAATCTTAAAAGCCTTTTTTTCTTTTTCTCTATTACTCTGTGCTTTTTTGTCATCTTCAGCTGTTGCCACTCTGATAACCGGTTTAAGTGGCATAATGACATTTTCTTCATCCACTTCTTTTATATTTTCTACCACTGAACCATATTCAATACCTCTTGCAGTTTCCACAATTACATGGTCTCCTGCTTTTATATCTAAATTTTCCGGAGAAAAATTATATATCTTTCCTGCTTTTCTAAATCTAACGCCTATTACCTTTATCATTCTTAAATCCTTCCTTTATTGTTAAAAACAATACTTCTATAGTCACATCAAAATTTACATTTGTATTTATTCTGCTTTGTGCATTGTCTATTGCTTTTAATATTTTGTTGAGTCCGACATACTCCATTTTTTCGGCCATCTCTTGAATTATTTTGTATTCATCCTGAAAAATCAAACTGTCTATGTCCCTTGTTGCCTTATACAAGAGCACATCCCTAAACCAAATTCGCATAAGACTAAAATATTCTTCAATCTGCTTTTTAAAAGATGCTGCTTCTTTTACATGGGTTGTAACAATATCCATTCCACCTTTTTCAAGTGCATTTAACATTGTTACAATGCTGTCTTTTAATTCTTTAAAATCTTCGGATGTTGCTAGTTTTATGGCTTTTCCCGGATTTCCTCCACTAAAAACTGCTGCAATTCCTGCTTCGTAATTACTTATTCCATATTGTGACATTAATTGATTTTTAATAATATCTTCTTTTACCGGTCTTATATTTAGTACCACACATCTGGATAAAATAGTCTGTAAAAATGTGTCGGCATTTGTAGTAAGCAAAATAATAATCGCATATTCCGGTGGTTCTTCAATTGTTTTTAACAAAGCATTTTGTGCCTGAACCGTCATCTTTTCACTGTGATTAACAATGTATATCTTGTACCTGCTGCTGTATGGTTTTATGTCAATGTCATCATTTATCTGTTCTCTGATTTCATCTACACCTATTCCTGTTTTTTCATATGTTACATATTTTATATCCGGTTGGTTTTTTGAATCAGTCTGCTTACATGACTTGCATTGTTCACATGCTACACCATTTCCATTCTCGCACTGTAATGCCTTGGCAAATTCCACTGCCAGTCTCATTTTGCCGGTGCCTTCTTCACCATTAATTATATACGCATGAGATATTTTTCCCATTTTTATGGCATTTTCAAAGTGCTTAGTTATATGATTTTGTCCCAGTACTCTTCCTTCTTCCATAATATCCTTCCAAATATCCCAATTAGTTAAACCACCTTTAATAATATCACATTTTCTTAATTGTTTCTACAATCTCTGCAATACATCTGTCCAGACTGTCATTTATATATCTTTTTTCAATTTTAGCTTCTTTAATTTTTTCCTCTGAAAAATCTTCTTCGTCAGCCAAAAATCTCCTACACAATTCTGCATATTTAGGATTTTCCTGCTGCCTTTCTCTTTTTACAGCCCTCTCCAGTCTTTCTCCTGTTTCAACCTGAATATAAAGTGGAACAATATTTTCTCTTCCATAATACTCAACCATTGCGTTAAAAGATTCCAATGTTCCTATATACAAATAGTCATTTTCTCCAATTGTAATCTGACTATCATCTACAGTAAAATAGCTCCATACACCATGCACTGTATTGTAATCTCTACACTCTATTATCTTTCCCTGACTTTTCAGTTTTTCAAGCTGTTCTTTTGTAACAAAAAAATATTCCCGGCCGTCTTTTTCATTTTTTCTCATTGGTCTTGTTGTATAACCTACAACTGTTTTTAAGTTAAGCTCCGTGTTTTCTTTTAGATATCTAAAAATTGTATCTTTTCCTGAACAACTTTTTCCTAAAACAAAATAAATCTTTGCCATTTATATTACTCCTTTGCTACCTGTACCACATTTGATACTAATTTTTTACAACGTGACTATATCGGATGGACTTTTTACAACCTGTATTTTATCTGATTGAACTCCTTTAATGTTTAGTCCCATTGAAATATATGTTCTAATCATATTTATAAGATTTTCAGTTATAATTTCTCCGGGCACAACAATTGGAACTTCCGGTGGATAAACATACACGTAATCTGCTGCCACTCTGTCAAGAGACTTATCCAATGGAATCTCTTCAGTGGGACTTATTGTTGCCTCGTATATTGTCATTACCGATTTTCCACAACAATATTCGAAACTACTCTGTTCCATTTTTTCATAATCTCCATCAGTTTCCTCTATAAATCTATTATTTTTACAACTCTTGCTATTTCTTTCTAAGGAACTTTCACAATAATTTTCCTTAATTGTTGAATCTGTATTATTGACCTTTCCATAATTTCTTTCAATGCAATTATCAATTTCAATTAATGCGTCTGCAAGTTGTTCTATTTTTTCAAAATCATCACATACACTTGTCATTGCCAAAGTGTAATTTAATGATGTCATCTCCAGTTCATAATTATACTTTTCACGCAAAACTTTTTCCAAATCTTTTCCGGTAAAGCTTTTTTTCAAAGAAAATATAACCAACTTACTTTTGTCAAAATCCAAACAATTTCCAACCAAATCATTCTTAGATAACACTTTTATATTTTTTAATTTTTTTGTTTTATCATAAAATCTATCAAGAACATTTAAAAATTCATCATATTTTTTTTGCCCATTTTTCTGTAACTGTCTTACACATTTGTCAATACTTGCCATAAGCACATAAGATGGACTGCTTGACTGAAATATAGAAAGATTTTTTTGTATTTTTTCACTATCTACTCTATTTGTTCCCATATGCAAAAATGCAGTCTGTGTCATTGCAGGTAAAGTCTTGTGCGCACTTTCAATAACAATGTCTGCTCCCTGTTTATATGCAGGTACAGGCCATTTTTTACTTATTCCCAAATGTGCTCCATGAGCTTCATCTACTATCAATACACTGTTATATCTATGAACAATTTCAGCAATTTTTTCAATATCTGATAAAATACCTTCGTATGTAGGACTAGTAATTACGACTGCCTTTACATCTTTTTTCTGCTCTCTTGCTTTCTTCAATATATATTCTATTTTTTCAGGGCTATATCCTCCGTTTATCCCCCATTTTTCTATAAAATCAGGATAAATATAATCAACCTTTAAATTCTTTAACTGACAAATATTATATATAGATTTGTGGCAGTTTCTACCTATTAAAATATTGTCACCGATGTTTGTTACAGCAGATATTGCTGACAATAGTCCACAACTACTGCCATTTACTAAAAACCAGGTTTTCTTTGTTCCAAAAAAATCAGCTGCATTTTTCATAACTTCCAAAATAATGCCATCTGCGTGATGTAAATCATCAAAATCCGTAATCTCTGTAATATCAATATCATATGGATCTATATTATCTGCAAATAAATGTTTATTCCTTTTATGTCCCGGCATATGTAAAGGGTATTTTCCATTTTTACTATATTCAATTAACTTATTATATAAACTTTCACTCATAGACTTGATTATACCATAAATACATCACTCTTACACTACATTAACCAAATAACCACCCTAATTAAGTTTACAAAAAATCTTCTCAAAAGTCTTTTTTCTCTTGAGAAGATTTCTAAATAATCATATTATATTTTTTAATATTATTGTGTCAACAAGTTGTTCAAATGTTCCCATAATTCTCCATAGCCTTCGCTAACCGGAGTAACAGGTTTCTTTATTGGATTATCCATAAGTTCTTTTATAACTCCATCTTTTGACATTACCATAATTCTATTTCCAAGAGAAATTGCTTCCTGAATGTTATGTGTAATAAACAATACTGTCATTTTCTCTTTTTCTTTAATTTTGATAAGTTCTTTTTGCAACTGTTTTCTTGTCATAGCGTCTAAAGCTGCAAAAGGTTCATCCATCATTATAATTTTTGAGCCTAATGCCAATCCTTTAGCTATAGCTACCCTTTGTTTCATTCCACCACTTAATTGATGTGGATAATAATCTTTATACTGCAGTAAATTTACTTTTTCCAAATATTTTTCTGCTTTTCTTTTTCTTTCTTTTTTATCCTTTAATCCGAATACTTTTAATGCGTATGTCAAATTTCCTTCAACCGTTTTCCATGGAAAAAGCTGATTAAAATCCTGAAAAACCATAATTCTGTCTGGTCCCGGTTTCACAACACTTTCTCCACTTACAGTAACACTTCCGTCATAATCTTCAAAACCGGCAATACATCTTATCATTGTTGATTTTCCACATCCTGAAGGACCTAAAACACATAAAAAATCTTCTTCATCTATAGACAAGTTTATATTATTTAAAATTGTCCTTTCAGAATTTTTATATTTCTTTTTTAAATTTCTAATTTCAAGCATCGATTGTGTCATCGTGTCATTCCCCATTTCTTAAATGTTCTATTCTCAATAGTTCTAAACAATCCATATTCTACAATTATCCCTATTAATACAATAACAATTATTGTTGCAAATACTCCGGCAATGTCTGTGTTTGTACGTCTGTCCTGAATGTAATAGCCTATGCCTAAAGCTCCGCCTCCGCCAAATATCATCTCTGCACTTATCAGTCCACGCCATGCTCTTGCCCATCCAACTTTAATTCCTGAAAATATCCTTGGAAGTGCTGCCGGAACAAAAACGCCAAATACTAATTTGACAGGATTAAGTCCCAAGTTTCTTCCTACTTCCAAATACAATTGAGGTACTGCATTAAACCCATCAATTATACTTCTGGACATTGGCCAAACAACTGCATGTATTACCATAAATATGATTGCCGCATCTCCTACACCTAACCATAAAATTGCTATTGGAATCAATGCAATTCCCGGTATCAAATCACACATGGACACAATCATATTATAAATGTTATAAAATATTTCACTTACAACTGATAGACTGGAAAATACTAAAGCCATCACTATTCCTATCAATAATCCTTTTACAATTAACGACAACGAATGTAAAACCATCAGTCCTAAATCTTTTTCTGTAAACGCTACTATAAATGCTTTTCCTATACTTTTTAACGATGGAAACAATATTTCCGGCCAAATTTTCATTGAATACAGTAATTGCCATAATGCTAACACTGCTATAATGAAAATTATTTTTATAAGAAAACTTTTTGTTTTACTTTTCACTTTTTTCTCCTTCTTTTTATTATTTTTAATTTCCTTTTACATTATCAAAAGTTAATTCTTTTATATTTTTAGGTCCTTTATCCATAAAGCCTTCTTCAACCATAAAATTTGATAATTCCATAATTCCCTGCAAGTTAGTATTGTACTGTGTTGAATCATCTTTTAACCATTTCAAAATTTCTTCTTCAGAAGCATCATAACTTTCTGTTAAGAGTTTTGCTGTTTTATCAGGATTTTCTTTTATATACTTCATTGCTTCTTCTGTTGCATCACAGAATGCTTTATATAATTCAGGATTATTTTTGTAAATATTTTCTGATCCAATTCCTACAATTGAAGTATTTCCCTTTGTCCATACATCGTCGCTTACTTTTATTGTGTGCATATTATCTTCTTCATCTTCCATTATGTTGTATGGAGACAATACCATATGACACTGCACAGCCCCTGATATTAATGCTGAATATCCATCAGCATTTGCCATTGGAACAAGGTTTTTATCCAAAGCATGTGCATCACCTAGTTCTTTCTTTGCAGCCATTGCCAATAAAATATGTGGTTGGCTATTAATCTGTGTAACTGCAATTTGCTTATCCTTTGTTATATCTTTTAAACTATTGATATTTTTGTCACTTGTTTGTATTCCACATGATACGGCTGCTAAACCTGTACAAATCTTATATGGAACATTGGACATTATTCCGTTAATTGCAACTGAAGATCCAAGTGCTCCAAAGTCAACTGAACCAGCTGTTATTCCTTCGCTAATTGCCGCACCACTTGCCATCAATTTCCACTCTACATCAATTTTTTTTCCATAATGTTTTTCAATTAACTTCTGGTCCTTCATAATCAACAACGGAGTATAAGATATACCCATCTGATATGCAACTACTAATTTTTCATCTTTTGATTCACTATTTTTTTCTTTTTGACAAGCAGTTAATGATAATATTAATACCATTGACATAACTATTACTAATATCTTTTTAGCCATATTTAATTTGCATAATCTAATATTTATTTTCTCACATTTTTTTGCCTTATTTCTTTTTACCTCAATTTTTTTCATTACATTTAACCTCCTACTAAAAATTGATTGATGCTACATGATATACATATAATTTGTTTTCAATTATGTCTTTTGAAATAATCTATATGTAATATCTTACAAACCTAAATATTATAAATTGAAATATTATTTCTATTTCCTATAACTTATTCATTATAACTTATTATTTATAACATTTATAATTTGTAGATTATGTTTTAGATATAATATCAACACATTTTGATATTAATATGATGTAAATAATATTAAATTAAAGAAAATATTATTTGCTTCTTTTCCAACTCTTTAATCTGTTCCTTTAAATTTTTTGTAATAAAAAAGACTTTCATCTTAAAAATATCTTTTGTAAATATCTTTAAGATAAAAGTCATATAATTTTAAACATAAAAATGCCCAGTTCCGGAATCGAACCAGAGACACGAGGATTTTCAGTCCTCTGCTCTACCAACTGAGCTAACTGGGCATTAAATTGCGGGAATAGGATTTGAACCTATGACCTCCGGGTTATGAGCCCGGCGAGCTTCCAGACTGCTCCATCCCGCGATAGTATTAAGTTACTCTATAAAGAGTAATGGGCAGAGATGGATTCGAACCATCGAAGCAAGTTGCAGCAGATTTACAGTC